>JBCECW010000505.1:0-3582 GCA_039207785.1 Pseudomonas sp.
AGCTCCCCATGCCATCACCTTGCGTACCTCCATCATTGGTCACGAACTGGGTTCGCATTACGCCCTGGTCGATTGGTTCCTGGCCCAGCAGGGCAGCGTAAAAGGCTTTTCCCGGGCGGTTTTCTCCGGCTTGCCCACGGTGGAGCTGGCACGGGTGATGAAGGACTTCGTAATTCCGCACGCCCAGCTAAGCGGCTTGTATCATGTGGCGGCCGCGCCTATCGCCAAGCTGGACCTGTTGCGCCTGGTGGCCACGCAATATGGCAAAGAGATCGAGATTCGCCCGGACGATGCCCTGGTGCTCGATCGCTCGCTCAATGGTTCGCGCTTTAGCGAGGCGACCGGTTATATCGCTCCGGCCTGGCCGGAGCTTATCCGCAGGATGCATGCGGATCGTTAAGCAGTTTCAGGTTGCGCCACGCTGGCGGTGATCGGTTGGTTGCCGAGGCGGGGCGTCATTTCGATGGTTTATTCACGTGTTTGCAAACGAACACGCTCAAGCTCTGGAAGGTTTTATGTTCGACGACAAGGTGTTGATGATCACCGGGGGAACCGGTTCTTTTGGCCACACGGTACTCAAGCGTTTTCTCAATACCAGCGTGCGCGAGATCCGTATCTTCAGCCGCGACGAGAAAAAACAGGAAGACATGCGCATCGCCCTGGCCAATGACAAGGTCAAGTTCTACATCGGCGATGTGCGCGACTACGACAGCCTGGCCCAGGCCATGGTGGGCGTGGATTACATCTTCCATGCCGCCGCCCTGAAGCAGGTGCCTTCGTGTGAGTTCTATCCGATGGAAGCGGTGCGTACCAACGTGCTGGGCACCGAGAACGTGCTGAATGCCGCGGTGGCCACTGGCGTCAAACGCGTGGTGGTGTTGAGCACCGACAAGGCCGTGTACCCGATCAATGCCATGGGTATTTCCAAGGCCATGGCGGAAAAACTGATGGTCGCCAAGTCGCGGATGATTCCGGCCAACGGCCCGGTGATCTGTGCCACCCGCTACGGCAACGTGATGGCGAGCCGCGGTTCGGTGATTCCGTTGTTTGTCGACCAGTTGCGTGGCGACGAGCCGCTGACTGTGACGGACCCGGATATGACGCGCTTCCTGATGTCCCTGGAAGACTCGGTCGACCTGGTATTGCATGCCTTCGAGCATGGCCAGCAAGGCGATCTGTTTATCCAGAAGGCCCCGGCCTCCACCGTCGGCGACCTGGCCCAGGCCCTGAAAGAGCTGTTCGGCAAGAACAATGCAGTGAAAGTGATCGGCACTCGCCATGGCGAGAAACTCTATGAGTCGCTGGTGTCGCGCGAGGAAATGGCCAAGGCCGAGGACATGGGGCGCTACTACCGCATTCCGGCTGATAACCGCGACCTCAACTACAAGAAATACTTTGTCGAAGGCGAGCAGCGCATCTCCGAGCTGGACGACTACACCTCGCACAACACTGAGCGCCTGGACGTGGCCGGGATCAAGAACCTGTTGCTGAAGCTGGATTACATCAAGGACGAACTCAATGCTTAAGGTCATGACCCTGGTCGGCACGCGCCCCGAGCTGATCAAGATGAGCCGGGTAATTGCCGAGCTGGACCGCCAGGTCAACCACGTGCTGGTGCACTCCGGGCAGAACTACGACTACGAGCTTAACCAGGTGTTTTTCGATGACCTGGAAATCCGCAAGCCTGACCACTTCCTCGGTGCGGCCGGTGAAACGGCGGCGCAAACCATTGCCGAGGTGATTGCCAAGTCCGATGCCATCTTCGAGCTGGAAAAGCCCGACGCGCTGCTGCTGTACGGCGACACCAATACCTGCCTGGCGGTGATTGCCGCCAAGCGCCGCAAGATCCCGGTGTTCCATATGGAAGCCGGTAACCGCTGCTTCGACCAGCGTGTGCCCGAGGAGCTCAACCGCAAGGTGCTGGACCACCTCAGCGACATCAATATGGTGCTGACCGAGCATGCGCGCCGTTACCTGATCGCCGAGGGCATTCGTCCCGAGACCATCATCAAGACCGGCTCGCATATGCAGGAAGTGCTGGACTACTACAAGCCCAAGATCGACCAGTCCGATGTTTTGGCGCGCACCGGGCTCGAGCAGGACAAGTTTTTTGTTATCAGCGCGCACCGCGAGGAAAACGTTGATACCCCGGACAACCTGCGCGACCTGCTGGGCAGCCTGCGTGCCCTGGCCGACCACTATGGCTTCCCGCTGAACGTGTCGACCCACCCGCGTACGCGCAAACGCCGGGAAGCCTTGGGCGAGTCGTTGGATCACCCGTTGATTCGCTTCGTCAAACCCTTCGGTTTGCTCGACTACATCAAGCTGCAGCAGTCGGCGTTTTGCGTGTTATCGGACAGCGGCACCATTACCGAAGAAGCGTCGCTGCTGAACCTGCCGGCGGTTACCTTGCGCAACGCCCATGAGCGGCCCGAAGGCATGGATCAGGGCACCCTGATCATGAGCGGGCTCAAGCGTGAAGCCGTGATGGACGCTGTGCGTGTGGTTACCAGCCAGCACTCGCGTGAGCGTCGTGCTGTTCCCGTGGTCGCCGACTACGAAGGCGGCCCGGTGTCGCTGCAAGTGGTGCGCGTGGTGCTCAGCTACACGGACTACATCAACCGCACTGTGTGGCGCAAAGACTAAGCCTTGGCATGAATGTCCTACTGACCGGAGCGAGCGGTTTTGTTGGGCGCGCCGTACAAGCGCGCCTGCTGGCCGATGGCGTTCATACGCTGCGCGCAGCGTTTCGTACCGTACCCGTTGCTGCTGCGCAGGGCCTGCAGGTGTGCCAGGCCCCGGACCTGGGGCCGGAGGCCGACTGGCGTGAGGCGCTGCACGGCATCGACGCGGTGATTCACTGCGCCGCCCGCGTGCATGTCATGCATGAGCAGGAAGCCGACCCGCTGCAGGCCTTCCGCCGCGCCAACGTGGCCGGCACCCTGCAACTGGCCCGGCAGGCGGCCGAGGCGGGCGTACGGCGCTTTGTCTACCTCAGCTCGATCAAGGTCAACGGTGAGGCCACCTCGCCGGGCCGGCCATTTCGCGCCGATGACCAGCCGCAGGCGCACGATCCTTATGGCATTTCCAAATGGGAGGCCGAGGAGGGCTTGTTGGCCCTGGCCCGGGAGACGGGGCTGGAAGTGGTGGTGGTTCGTCCACCGCTGGTTTACGGCCCCGGGGTCAAAGCCAATTTCCTCAGCATGATGCGCTGGCTGCAAAAAGGCGTGCCGCTGCCCTTTGGCGCCATTGGCAACCGCCGCAGCCTGGTGGCTGTCGACAACCTGGTGGATCTGCTGCGGGTATGCCTGGAGCACCCGGCAGCGGCGGGGCAGCGGTTTCTGGTCAGCGATGGCCACGACCTGTCCACCTCCGACCTGTTGCGCCAGCTCGGCGTGGCGCTGCGGCGCCCCGCGCGGCTGCTGCCAATTCCCCAAGGCTGGCTGCAAATCGCTGCGCGCCTGGCCGGGCGTGATGATCTTGGCCGGCGGCTGTGCGGATCGCTGCAGGTGGATATTGGCAAGACCCGCGACCTGTTGGGCTGGACCCCGCCGTTGACGGTGGCCCAAGCTCTGGAATTGA
>JBCECW010000506.1:0-3581 GCA_039207785.1 Pseudomonas sp.
CATCAGCCCTGCTCACTCTCGTGCCAGTGGCCAAGGCTATAGCGGGCCAGTGCGGCCATCAGGCTAAACAGCAGCACACCGGTGAGGGCGATCAGCACCAGGGCGGCAAATAGCCGGGGAATATTCAGTTGAAAGCCTGCCTGCAAAATCTGATACGCCAGGCCCGCTCCCGTGCCACCGGTACCGGCGACAAACTCGGCCACCACCGCGCCAATCAAGGCCAGGCCGCTGGCAATACGCAAGCCACCGAAGAAGTACGGCAAGGCACTGGGAATACGAAGGCGCACCAGCGTTTGCCAACGGCTGGCGCGGTTCAGGCGAAACAGATTAAGCAGCCCCGGATTGACGCTGCGCAGCCCCAGCACGGTGTTGGAAATCACCGGGAAGATCGCCACCAGCGTGGCGCAGATCACCAGCGCCAAGGTGGCGTTGCTGCACCAGATGATGATCAGCGGCGCGATGGCCACCACCGGGGTCACCTGCAACAGGATGGCGTAAGGGAACAGGCTGGCTTCGATAATGCGGCTTTGTACAAACAGGAAGGCGGCCAGTACCCCGAGCACCACGGCCAGGGAAAAGGACAGAAAGGTAATTTTCAAGGTTACCCACAGGGCGCCGAGCAGCATCGGGCCATCGCTGATCAGCGTGCGGCCGATATCGGCTGGGCTAGGCACCAGGTACACCGGCACCTTGAGAGCGATGCATAGCAGTTGCCAAAGGCCCAGCAACACGACGCCGACCAGCACGGGGGCGAGGATGTTTTGCAGGGTGGGGTTGGATAGCCAGGGTTGTTGGGTCATGGGGTTAGTCCTGTGTTGGCAATTGCAAAAAGCGGCCCTCTCCCCAGCCCTCTCCCGCAAGCGGGAGAGGGGGCGGTTTGGGGTTTGTCTCCCCTCGCCCGCTCGCGGGAGAGGGGCCGGGGGAGAGGGTGGCAGGCAACGAAAATCGCACTCATCAATGCCCCTCCCCATTCGCTTCCACCAACAACGCCGACAACCGCGCGCACTGCTCGATAAACCCGGCCGACATCCGAAACGCCTCGTCCCTTTCCTGCGGCCCTTCAATCTGCACATCGGCAATCACCCGCCCCGGCCGCGCGCCCATTACCACCACCCGCGAGGACAGAAACACCGCCTCGTAGATGCTGTGGGTAACAAACACCACGGTCAGGTCGCGCCTTGCCCATAGCTGGCGCAAATCGCTGTCCAACCGGTTGCGGGTAAATTCGTCGAGGGCGCCGAACGGTTCGTCCATCAGCAACAGATTGGGCTCGGTGGCCAACGCGCGGGCGATGGAGGCACGCATCTGCATCCCCCCCGACAACTCGCGCGGGTACACGCCGCCAAACTTGCCCAGGCCGACCAGCTCCAGCGCGGCCTGCACCCGCGGCTCACTCTCTTCGCGTTTGAGCCGTGCCAGGTCCAGGGGCAGGCGCACGTTGTCGGCAACCTTGGCCCAGGGCATCAGCGTGGCCTCCTGAAACACCATGGCCAGCTTCTGCTCACCGATCTCGCCCTTGCCCCACCAGCGCACATGGCCAGCCGAGGGTTGTTCCAAACCGGCGAACATTTTCAGCAGCGTGCTTTTGCCACAACCGGAGGGGCCCAGCAGCGAAACAAATTCGCCGCGGCCAATTTCCAACCGCATTTTTTGCAGCGCGTGGGTGCCGTTGCCGTAGGTTTTCTCCACCTGGTTGGCCAGCAGCACGGGCGGCTCTTCGCTTACTGGCAGGTTGAAGGCGGCGTTCATAGCGGTGTACCGAGCGGGCGGAATTGCTCTTCTTCACCGTGCTTTTGCAGCAGCTCGAACAGCATCTTGCGCATGATCAAACCGGGCTTGTCCGACTCCATATGAAACTCCACCCGCCGCCGCGTATCGACGCAGGCGTCGTAGTCGGTGGCTTCCAGAATCTCTTTGTCTTCCAGGGTGATCGGCGCGTCCCAGGCAATCAACTCCTCGGTGCTGATCGCCTCTTCGCTGTCGTTGCGATAGAGCCACTGCACCAACTGAATGCGCTTGTCATCAATAGGCGTGGCGCAGTTGTAGATGATGTGGTGCACGCCGCTGTCGGGGTAGGTGCAGCCAAAACGGCGGGTGAATGGCAGGTCCCAGCGGTTGAACAGATGGCGCGTCGTCGTGGGCGTATCAGTGCCGGTAACCCGGTGGCCAGCCGGCGGGTTATTGATCGGCACGATGGTCTCGGCCTCGAAGCCCCACTCGGTTTGCTCCAGGTGGTACTTCGACGGCTTGGGCTGGTTGAGCATGCCGAAGTTGGCCTTGTGCACAAAGCTGAAGTGCGAGTTATCGAAGGAGTTCTCCATAAACCGCAGCGGGCTGGTTTGCCACTCTTCGTAGAACTGGAAGATGCGCCGGTACTGCGGCTGGCCCTCTTCCTCAAAGTGCGGAATCGGTTGCAGCGGCTCGCCCAGGCACACCCACACGTAGCCGTATTTTTCTTCGCAGCGGTAGGCGTCGGTGCGCGCTCCAGCGGGGATCGGCGCGTTATCGGCCTGCTGCGGAATGCATACGCAGGCGCCGCTGCCGTCATAGCGCCAGCCGTGGTAGCCGCAGACGATCACGCCGTCTTCGACCCAGCCCTTGGACAGCTGCGCGGTGCGGTGGCAGCAGCGGTCGGCCAAGGCCACCGGGCCTTCCTTGCCCATAAACAGCACAATGCGCTCGCCCAGCAAGGTAAAGGGCTTGGGGCCTTCTGCAAGAAAACTGACCGGCATCAGGGCGTACCAGAAGCGGCGCAGTACAGGTTGTTTGGTTACCAGCATGGCGAATTCCTCATCGGATCTTGTCGGGCCCATCGCTCTAGGTGGCGGGGCTTGAATGGGTTACTGGGCGGCGACGTCACTGGCAGCCGGCAGCACCTTCAGGTCACGGACAAAACGGGTGTCGTAGGCTTTTTTCCAGTCGGTGTCGGCGTTGAGCAATTGCGCCTTGACCATAAAGTCGCGGGTGGCCTGCCAGCGGCTATCGCTCATGGTGCCGATGCCGTTGACCGCCGCATCGCCGCCTTCAACCAGGTGGTATTCCTTGAGCTTGGCCACGCCCCAGGCGAGCAGTTCGTCGTTCATGCTCGGGTTGTCTTTCTTGATCAGTTCGTTCGCCGGGGCCGGGTCGGCCAGGTAGCTTTTCCAGCCTTGCATGCTGGCGGCGACAAAACGCTGCAGCACCTCGGGCTTGCTGGCGATCACGTCCTGGCGGGTGACCAGGGTGGAGCCATAGGGCGGGTAGCCGGCGTCGGCAAACAGGAAGAAGTTGGCGCTCTGCCCAGCTTTCTGCGCCTGGAACAGCTCCGACGTCGGGTAACCCTGTTGCGCGGTATTGGCGTCGGCGAAGAAGGGTTGCAGGTTGAAGGTGTACGGTCGTGCCTGGGCATCGGTAAAGCCGTACTGGCCTTTGAGCCACGGCCACCAGGTGGTTTGCCCGGAGGTGGAGACGAGGATTTTTTTGTCCTTGAGGCCCGCCAGCGAGGTGACGTCATCGTGGGTCAGCATGCCTTGCGGGTCACCCTGGAACGGCGCGCCGATGGCCACCACCGGCGAGGAAGGCATCGGCTCCATGGGCAACGA
>JBCECW010000507.1:0-3574 GCA_039207785.1 Pseudomonas sp.
GCCTGCAACTGCTGCTCGACGGCCAGCCCTATGGCAGCCTGACCAGCAGCACCGAGTTTCCTCTGAGCAATATCGAGCGTGGTGAACACAGCCTGTCGGTGCAGGCTTTCAGCGGTGATCGGCTAATTCAGCAAAGCCCCACAGTAACCGTCACTATCCAGCGCATCAGCACCAACAGTCCGGCGCGCCCACCGATCAACCCGCCGCCCAAACCCACTCCAAAACCCAAGGCCAGCTAAGCAAACCATGCGATTTATTCTGCTCTGCCTGCTGTTGCTGGGCCTTCCAGCCGTGGCGGATGTGTATACCTACATCGATAGCGAAGGGAATCGGGTCTTTACCGACCAGCCCAAAAGCCATGCCAAGAAAGTGGAAATCGCCCCCACCAATGGCATGAACCAGACGGCGCCGCCGACGGTTCGCCTACAACCACCCGTGCAACCTGCCATCCCACTGGCGACCTACCAGCTGCTGCGCATCCTGGTGCCCGAGCCGGATACCACGGTGCAGGAAGGCGCGTCCGGCGATCTGATCGTCACCCTGACCAGCGACCCGGCGCTGATGGACGGCCACAGCTACCGCTTGCTGTTGGACGGCAAGGTGGCGGGCAGCGGACGCAGCCCGGTATTTCCGCTGACCAACCTCGACCGCGGCACCCACCAACTGGCGGCCGAGATCATCGATGGCGAAGGACGCATCGTCGAGCGCACACCCAGCCAGCCGGTGCATATCATCCGTGTATCGCTGGACAGCAAGCGCCGGGTCAACCCGTGCAAAAAAGACGACTACGGCGTTCGCCCTGAATGCCCGCTTAAAGACAAACCCAAAGAAGACGACGACATCCCCTTCGTCCCCTTCATTTAACCGTCACATCCAAAGCACCAACTTGGTGCTTTGCGACGCACCAACTTCTATGCTCTCCCTGTTTTGGTTCATTGCTGATGACTGAGGGTGCAGCAAAAGGAGCCAAATTCACCGTTTCCGGGCCGATCGCGCGTCTTTTCGGGGCTTTGGTTTGCTTTTTGCATTTTCAGTCCCATTCTCGGGATCCCATAGATGACCATCAACGACGCACTGCACCGCCTGCTGCTGGATAACCTGACCACCGCGACCTTGCTGCTCAACGCCGAACTGCGCCTTGAGTACATGAACCCCGCGGCGGAAATGCTTCTGGCCGTCAGTGGCCAACGCAGCCACGGCCAATTCATCAGTGAGTTGTTTACCGAATCGCCCGAGGCGCTGGCCTCGTTGCGCCAGGCCGTCGAAGAGGCGCACCCCTTCAATAAACGCGAGGCGGTGCTGATCGCCCTGACTGGCCAGACCCTGACGGTGGATTACGCCGTCACGCCAATCCTCAACCGTGGCGCCACCCTGCTGCTGCTGGAAGTCCACCCGCGTGATCGCTTGCTGCGGATCACCAAGGAAGAGGCCCAGCTGTCGAAACAGGAAACCACCAAGATGCTGGTGCGTGGCCTGGCCCATGAGATCAAGAACCCCCTGGGCGGTATTCGCGGCGCCGCGCAACTGCTGGCGCGTGAACTGCCGGACGAAAACCTCAAGGACTACACCAACGTCATCATCGAAGAGGCCGACCGCCTGCGTAACCTGGTGGACCGCATGCTCGGCTCGAACAAGCTGCCGTCGCTGGCGATGACCAATGTGCACGAAGTGCTCGAACGGGTCAGCAGCCTGGTGGAAGCCGAAAGCCAGGGCGGCATCACCTTGGTGCGCGATTACGACCCAAGCATTCCCGATGTGATGATCGACCGCGAGCAGATGATCCAGGCGGTACTCAATATCGTGCGCAACGCCATGCAGGCCATCGGCGGGCAGAACGAATTCCGCCAGGGCCGCATCATGTTGCGTACCCGCACCCTGCGCCAGTTCACCATCGCCCACACCCGCCATCGCCTGGTGGCCAAGGTGGAAATCATCGACAACGGGCCGGGCATTCCGCCTGAACTTCAGGAAACCATTTTCTATCCCATGGTCAGCGGTCGTCCGGACGGTACCGGACTGGGCTTGGCTATCACCCAGAACATCATCAGTCAGCATCAGGGCCTGATCGAGTGCGAGAGCCACCCCGGCCATACCGTGTTCTCGATCTTCCTGCCGTTGGAACAAGGAGCTACTTCGTCATGAGCCGCAGCGAAACCGTCTGGATTGTCGACGACGATCGTTCCATCCGTTGGGTACTGGAAAAAGCCCTGCAACAAGAAGGCATGACCACCACCAGCTTCGACAGCGCCGACGGCGTACTCACGCGCCTGAGCCGTCAGCAGCCGGACGTGATCATTTCCGATATCCGCATGCCTGGGGCCAGCGGCCTGGACTTGCTGGCGCGC
This sequence comes from Pseudomonas sp., assembly GCA_039207785.1. Lineage (GTDB taxonomy): Bacteria > Pseudomonadota > Gammaproteobacteria > Pseudomonadales > Pseudomonadaceae > Aquipseudomonas. Next base: position 2,346 of record JBCECW010000507.1, read on the forward strand.
ATTCGCGAGCTATACCCGCGCCTGCCGGTGATCATCATGACCGCCCACTCCGACCTGGAGAGCGCGGTAGCCTCCTACCAAGGCGGCGCCTTTGAATACCTGCCCAAGCCGTTCGACGTCGACGAGGCCGTGTCCCTGGTCAAGCGTGCCTTCCAGCACGCCCAGGAACAACAAGGCCTGCATGTTCCGGTGGAGCAGGCCCGCACCCCCGAAATCATCGGCGAAGCGCCGGCGATGCAGGAAGTGTTTCGCGCCATCGGCCGCCTGAGCCATTCCAATATCACCGTGCTGATCAACGGTGAGTCGGGTACCGGTAAAGAGCTGGTGGCCCATGCCCTGCACCGCCACAGCCCGCGTGCAGCGTCGCCGTTTATTGCCCTGAATATGGCGGCCATTCCCAAGGACTTGATGGAGTCCGAACTGTTTGGCCATGAGAAAGGCGCGTTTACCGGCGCGGCCAACCAGCGTCGCGGCCGCTTCGAGCAAGCCGACGGCGGCACCCTGTTTCTCGATGAAATCGGCGATATGCCGGCCGACACGCAAACCCGTCTGCTGCGCGTACTGGCCGATGGCGAGTTCTACCGTGTGGGCGGTCATACCCCGGTGAAAGTCGATGTGCGCATCATCGCCGCCACCCACCAGAACCTGGAAAACCTGGTGCAGGCCGGCAAGTTCCGCGAGGACTTGTTCCACCGCTTGAACGTGATCCGCATCCATATCCCGCGTATGTCCGATCGCCGCGAAGATATCCCCACCCTCGCCCGCCACTTCCTCGCCCGCGCTGCCCAGGAGCTGGCCGTCGAGCCGAAGCTGCTGAAAAGCGAGACCGAGGACTACCTGAAAAACCTGCCATGGCCGGGCAACGTGCGTCAGCTGGAAAACACCTGCCGCTGGATTACGGTGATGGCGTCGGGTCGCGAGGTGCATATCGACGACCTGCCCCCGGAATTGCTCACCCAGCCCCAAGACAGTGCCCCAGCGACCAATTGGGAGCAGGCGTTGCGCCAGTGGGCCGATCAGGCGCTCGCGCGCGGGCAGTCTAGCTTGCTGGATACGGCCGTGCCGACCTTCGAGCGGATCATGATCGAGACCGCCCTCAAGCACACCGCCGGCCGCCGTCGCGACGCTGCCGTGCTGCTTGGTTGGGGCCGTAACACCTTGACTCGTAAGATAAAAGAGCTGGGGATGAAGATCGACGGCGCAGATGACGAAGAGGACGAGGGCTAAGC
>JBCECW010000508.1:0-3570 GCA_039207785.1 Pseudomonas sp.
CTTGCCAGGCACAGTGGCTAACAAGCTGTTTGCACGACAATTGATCGCCAGTGGGTAGCGCCAACAAGTGCGGAGGAATATACCAGCAAGTTCGCCATGCGCCGGTTTTCCGTCCTGCCTTTTTCTGAGCTTTTTTCTGCCAAACACAACAACGCCCGCTTGCCAGAACGGCAAGCGGGCGTTGCTTAGTTTAGTTCACCCGCGCAGAGCGACGGGCCAGGCGCAAGGCTTAGGCGTAATAGTCCACCAGGCTGCGGCCGCCAGTGCTGGAACCGCTGCTGCGGATTTCACTGGTGCTGACGCTGATATCGTCATCACTGCCGGCAAAACTGTTGCCGCCCGAACCACCGCGGCTCTGCTGGCTGTCGCCGCCGTTCTGCCCGGCCCAGCCGCGGTTAAGCGATTGGTCGGAGACGTTGACGTCCATGGTCATGCCCTGCTGGCCGAACATATCGCGCAGGCGTTGCATGGATTCAGTTACCGCGTCGCGCACCGCCACATGGGGGCTGGCGAAGGTCACCTGAGTGGCGGCGTCCTGGGCCATATTGATCCGCACTTCGAGGCGCCCCAGGTCTGGCGGGTCGAGCTGGATATCGGCCGACTTGAGGTTCTGGCTGGACATCCACATCACCTTGTCCACCACCTCGTCGGTCCACACGCCCTGCTGCATGGACACCGGTGCGCCTGGCACCAGCGGCGTACGCTGGGCCTGCGTCACCTGCTGGTTCACCGCCTGGTTAAGGGCGTTGAGCTTGCTGGAGAAGTCGCTGTGCAGATCGGCGTTGCTGTCTTTCAGCGCTTCGATGCCTTCCTTGCCCTTCTCGAACAGGGCCAGTTCATCGGTCACCTGGCTTTCGCCACCTTCCGGGTTAGCGGTCAGTTGCGCCATGGCCGCAGCGAAGTCCTGGCCACCGGTCTGCCCGGCCTGGGCCGCCGATGGATTGGTTGCGCCTTTCTGCACGGCGGCCTGGGCCTTGGTGGCCAGGTCCAGCACCAGGTCGACGCCCGGCAATTCGCTCATGGCATCGACCTGTGGGTCGTGGCCATCGTTTTCGGTCGGGGTGCTGGTGGTGGGCAGCAAGGTGGTCAGCACCAGCGAGGTATCTACAGCCTCTTCGCCCTCGCCGTCACCGGCTGTGGGCAGCGCGGTGTCCTCCACGGTTGGCTGCTGCATCTGCTGGCCGGCCAGGGCCAGGAGAATCATCGGGTCGATAACCGGATCGGCCGTGGCCGGGTCGGTCGGCAAGGGATTGCCGCTATCGGCAACCGCTGGCTCGGCGGTGGTTGCCGCTGCCGGTGTTTCAGCAGCAGGTTCCTTGTCGTCGGTCTTGTCATTGGCCTTGGCATTCTTGGCTTTGGTCGCCGCTTCATGGCGGTCGACAGCCTTGTCCTGGCGCTCCTTGGCATACACGTTAGCGAAGCTGGAACCGTCGTCTTTGCTGGGCTCGGCCTGTTTTGGCTGAGGCTTGGACGCGGCTTGCGGCTTGGCCACCGGGGCGGAATTCAGGAGTGGATCTGAGGCAACGGACATTTAGCACTCTCTCCGTGCGGATGGGTCGTGCAGGAGAGATAGCAAGCAGCGGGCCAACTTTGTATCAGCGTTGAAATGCCCGTGGGGGGACAGGGTTACAGCGACGAGAAACGCTGGCGCTCGGATTTAAGCAGGATGCGCACAATGGCGAATTCACGCTCGATCTGTTCGAGCACAGCCGGCGCCTCGTCGAGCACAGTGGCGCTGCGCGAGTCGTCTTCCAGTTGTTTGCATAGCAGCGCCAGGGCCGGGGCGCCCATATTGCTGCAGCTGCCTTTGAAGCTATGGGCCGCCAGGCGCAGCTCATGGGTGTCGCCATTGGCCACGGCGGCGTGCAGCAGGCGCAGGCGTTCTTCCGAGTCGGCGATAAAGGTATCCAGCAGCAACGGATACTCGGCCTCCATGATGTCTTGCAGGCCAGCCAACACGGCATTGTCGAGATGAATATCAGCCACCGGAACGCTCCCTCTGCAAGACGCCAGCGATTATGCCTGATCGGTCCACGAGAACTCCACGCTCACCCCGCGTCCATCTTCGGCCCAGGTGGAGCGCTCGGTCAGCCGGCGGATCAGACCCAGGCCACGGCCCGATAGACTCTGCGCCGTGCGTTGGCGTTCCAGCACTTTTTGCACATCGAAACCCGGGCCGCTGTCTTCCACCTTGATCACCAGCCGTCCGCCATGGGCTTCGGGCAGCAATTGCAGGTGAAAGCGCACATAGCCCTGCTCCAGCGCCGCCAGGCGGCGACTGCGCTCGCGGTAGTAGTGGGCAAAGCCTTCGGCATTGCATTTAAGCTGCGAGTCCAGCCCCAGCACGCCGTGCTCCAGGGCGTTGGAGTACAGCTCGGCCAACACGCTATATAACGGCCCGCCCTGCATACGCAGGCCCTGCACTTCCAGCAGCAGCTGCAGCAGAAACGGCAGCGGGTTGAAGTGCTTGAGGGTTTGCGCGCGGAATTCAAAGCTGGCGGCCCAGTCCAGCGGGCTGCTATGGCCGCTGTCGGCAAAGGCCAGCGGTGGGCGCGGCAGCGAATCGGCGTCCACCAGGCTGACCTCGACCATGCTCACATCGTCCTGGGCCGTGCCACGGAACGCGCTAAGGGCCTGCTGGATTTCGTCGAACAGCGCGTCAGGCTGGCGGTTGGCGGCAAACACATTAAGCAGGCGCGACTCGCCAAACAGTTGCTCGGCGGCGTTGCTGGCCTCCAGCACGCCGTCAGACAGCAGGAACACCCGGTCGCCCAGCTCCATCGGATAGATTTCGCAGGCATCGTTAAACGCCGTCGGCTCCAGCACGCCGAGGGGCAAGTGGCGCGACACCAGCGGCACACGCTCGCCGCTGGCAATTCGATGCACATAGCCGTCGGGCAAGCCGCCGTTCCACACCTCGACGATCCGCCGCTGAAAACTCAGATTGATCAGCGTGGCACAGCAGAACACGCCCACCGGCAGAATGCGTTTGAGCTTGGCGTTTACCTCACGCAGGATTTCCGACAGCGAATAGCCCTTGGCAGTCATGCCATAGAACATCTCGGCCAGCGGCATGGCACCAATGGCCGCCGGCAAGCCATGGCCGGTGAAGTCGCCAAGCAGCACATGCATGCCGCCAGACGGCTTGAAGGCGGCCAGCAGCAGGTCACCGTTAAACACGGCAAACGGCGATTGCAGGTAGCGGATATTGGGCGCATCCAGGCAACCCGAGTGGGCCACCTTGTCGAACACCGCCTTGGCCACGCGCTGCTCGGTGAGCAGGTGCTCGTTATGCCGGGCGATCAGGTCGCGCTGCTCCAGCACGGTGGCCTGCAAACGGCGCAGGCGGTCCATGGCCTTGATCTTGGCGTCGAGAATCACCCGGTTATAGGGCTTGGCGAGAAAGTCGTCGCCACCGGCTTCCAGGCAGCGCACCAGCGCTTCGCCCTCGGTGAGCGAGGTAAGAAAAATGATCGGCACCAGCGCTTCGCCGGCCTTGAGCTTGATCCGCCGCGCCGCCTCGAAGCCGTCCATTACCGGCATCAAGGCGTCCATCAACACCAGGTCGGG
>JBCECW010000509.1:0-3570 GCA_039207785.1 Pseudomonas sp.
TTGATCAGTTGCATGGCGGCTTCGAGGCTGCCGACGCGGACGATACACAGCACCGGGCCGAAGATCTCGTCGGTGTAGATGGTCATGTCGGTGCCGACGTTGTCGAACAGGGTGCCACCGAGGAAGAAACCGTCTTCGTGACCGGCCACTTTCAGGTTGCGACCGTCGACCAGCAGCTTGGCACCAGCAGCAACACCGGCGTCGATATAGCCTGCGACCTTGTCGCGAGCAGCGGCGGTAACCAGCGGGCCCATATCCAGGCCGCAGGAAGTGCCGGCACCGATTTTCAGCGCCTTGATCTGCGGAACGATTTTTTCCACCAGCGCGTCGGCAATCTGATCGCCCACACACACGGCCACCGAGATGGCCATGCAGCGCTCGCCGCAGGAACCGTAGGCGGCACCCATCAGGGCACTGACGGCGTTATCCAGATCGGCATCGGGCATCAGTACGGCGTGGTTTTTCGCGCCGCCCAGGGCCTGGACGCGCTTGCCGCGCTTGGTGCCTTCGGAATAGATGTATTCGGCAATCGGGGTCGAACCGACAAAGCTCAGGGCTTTGACTTCCGGCGCTTCGATCAGCGCGTCCACGGCTTCCTTGTCGCCGTGCACCACGTTCAGCACGCCTTTAGGCAGACCGGCCTGGTTCAGCAGTTCAGCGATAAACAGGGTGGAGCTTGGGTCGCGCTCGGACGGTTTGAGGATAAAGCAGTTACCGCAAACGATCGCCAGCGGGTACATCCACAACGGCACCATGGCCGGGAAGTTGAACGGGGTGATACCCGCCACCACGCCTACCGGCTGGAAGTCGCTCCAGGCGTCGATGTTCGGGCCAACGTTGCGGCTGTATTCGCCTTTCAGGATTTCCGGCGCGGCGCAGGCGTACTCGACGTTTTCGATACCGCGCTTGAGTTCGCCGGCAGCGTCTTCCAGGGTCTTGCCGTGTTCGCGGCTGATCAGCTCGGAAATCTTCGCTTCGTTCTGCTCCAGCAGTTGCTTGAAGCGGAACATCACCTGGGCGCGCTTGGCCGCCGGGGTGTTGCGCCAGGCCGGGAATGCCGACTTGGCCGAGTCGATGGCTTTCTGCACGGTGGCACGGCTGGCCAGGGCTACCTTGGCGGTGGCTTCACCGGTGGACGGGTTGTAGACGTCAGCGGTGCGACCGTTGTCGCTGACCAGCTCGCCATGGATCAAATGCTGGATGGTGCTCATACAAAACTCCCTTATCGAATTCTTGGCCGGGGTTTGCCCCCGCCGGGCTTCTCTGTTTCAGGTGCGTGTTACAGGCGCGGATTTCGGTCTCGATGAAGACGATTTCGTGTTCGCTGGCGTTGATCACATTGTGTTCAACGCCAGCCTTGCGAAAGTACGCCTGGCCGGCCACCAGGGGCGCGTACTACTCGCCCTCCGGGGTTTCCAACAGCAGCAGGCCGTTGGTCATCGGTACCACGACATAGTCGTAGCCATGCCGGTGCTTGCCGGTTTCACTGCCGGGGGAAAAACGCCACTCGGTGACGATCACCTCGGCGTTGTCCACCTGCACGGTGGGCACGGCTTGCACACGTTGGCTCATGGTTTAGTCCACGCTGTTGAGGGCATCGCCCACGGCGGCAAAGACGCGGTCTAGGTCTTCCACCTTGGCATTGAAGGTTGGCCCGAACTGCAGGGTGTCGCCGCCAAAGCGCACGTAGAAACCGGCTTTCCACAGCTTCATACCGGCTTCGAACGGACGGATCACCGGGTCACCATCACGCGGTGCCAGCTGGATGGCGCCGGCCAGGCCGCAGTTGCGGATGTCGATGATGTGCTTGGCGCCTTTTACCCCGTGCAGCAGCTTGGCGAAGTGCGGCTCCAGTTCAGCGGCTTGCTGCACCAGGTTTTCGCGCTTGAGGATTTCCAGCGACGCCAGGCCAGCGGCGCACGCCACCGGGTGGGCCGAGTAGGTGTAGCCGTGGGTGAACTCGACCATATGCTCAGGCGATGGCTGGTTCATAAAGGTTTTGTAGATTTCGCTGCTGGCGATTACCGCGCCCAGGGGTACGGCGCCGTTAGTGATCTGCTTGGCCACGTTCATGATGTCCGGGGTCACACCGAAGTACTCGGCGCCGGTCCATTTGCCCATACGGCCGAAGGCGGTGATCACTTCGTCGAAAATCAGCAGGATATTGTGCTGGGTGCAGATTTCACGCAGACGTTGCAGGTAGCCAACCGGCGGCACGATAACCCCGGCCGAACCGGACATCGGCTCAACGATCACGGCAGCGATATTGGACGCGTCGTGCAGCTCGATCAGTTTCAGCAGTTCGTTGGCCAGCTCCACGCCACCGGTCTGTGCAGCACCCTGGGTAAAGGCCATGCCCGGTTGCAGGGTGTGCGGCAGGTGATCGACGTCCATCAGTTGGCCGTACATTTTGCGGTTGCCGCCAATGCCACCCAGGCTGGTGCCGGCGATGTTCACGCCGTGGTAGCCACGGGCACGGCCGATAAACTTGGTTTTGCTCGCCTGGCCTTTCAGGCGCCAGTAGGCCTTGGCCATTTTTACCGAGGTGTCGGCGCTCTCGGAGCCGGAACCGGTGAAGAACACATGCTTGAGGTCGCCGGGCATCAGCTCGACCATTTCCTCGGCCAGCTTGAACGACAGCGCGTGGCCGTATTGGAAGCCTGGGGAGTAATCCAGCACACCGAGTTGTTTGCCGACTGCTTCAGCGATTTCCTTGCGCGAGTGACCGGCGCCGCAAGTCCACAGCCCCGACAGGCTGTCGTAGATCTTGCGACCCTGGTCATCCACCAGCCAGCTGCCTTCGGCGGACACGATAAGACGAGGGTCACGCTGGAAGTTACGGTTGGCGGTAAAGGGCATCCAGTGCGCGTCCAGCTTGAGCTGGCTGGCCAGGGACGGCTGGGCAGATTGCGGCATGTTCATTCAGTGGCCTCGCGTTTGTTATGTGTCTGCTAAGGGGGCGTGGTGCTTGCGAGCAAAGGTGCCATGGGCATAAAGTCTGAAAAACCCGATTCTTCTAATTTTCAGATTGGCTTTTACTAAACTATGAGCACCCGTCGCCCCGACCCTCTCGCGCAAGTCAGTGACTTTGATATCCGCCTGCTGCGCATCTTCCGCAGCGTGGTGGAGTGCGGCGGCTTTTCCGCTGCGGAAAGCGTGCTGGGCATTGGCCGCTCGGCCATCAGCCAGCAGATGAGCGATCTGGAGCAACGCCTGGGTTTGCGCCTGTGCCAGCGTGGGCGCGCGGGGTTTGCCCTGACCGAAGAAGGCCGTGAGGTCTATCAGTCATCGCTACAACTATTAAGTGCGCTGGAAAGCTTCCGTACCGAGGTCAACGGTCTGCACCAGCATTTGCGTGGCGAGCTGAATATCGGCCTGACCGACAACCTGGTCACCCTGCCCCATATGCGCATCACCAATGCCCTGGCCCAACTGAAAGAGCGCGGCCCGGATGTGCATATTCAAATCCGCATGACGCCGCCCAGCGAAGTGGAGCAAGGCGTGCTCGATGGTCGCCTGCATGTGGGCGTGGTGCCGCAAGCCACTACGTTATCGGGCCTGGAATACCTG
>JBCECW010000510.1:0-3562 GCA_039207785.1 Pseudomonas sp.
CGCTATCGGTGCGCTTCAGGCCGGTGACTTTCTGGTTGTAGCGAATGTTGCAGCCTGGCTGTTCACCGAGGAATTTCAGCAATTGGTTGGTCAGGGCGCCGAAGTTGACGTCGGTGCCGGACTCGACGCGGGTGGCGGCGATGGCTTCGTCGGCCGCCCGGCCGGGCATCATCAGCGGCATCCACTCGGCCATGGTGGCCTTGTCTTCGGTGTACACCATGTCATCGAAGGCATGGTGCTTGACCATGGCTGCGTGACGGGTCTTGAGGAATTTGATGCCCTTTTCGCCCTGGACAAAGCTCAGGTGCGGGATCGGGTTGATAAAGGCTTTCGGCGAGCCGAAGTTGCCTTGCTGCATCAGGTGCGCCCAGAACTGCTTCGACACCTCGAACTGGGTGTTGATCTGCACGGCCTTGGCAATGCCCACCGAGCCATCGGCAGCTTCGGGGGTGTAGTTGAGTTCGCACAGCCCGGCGTGACCGGTACCGGCGTTGTTCCAGGGGTTGGAGCTTTCGATCGCACCGGCACCCTGCATTTCAACGACTTCCAGCTTGATGCTGGGGTCGAGCTCTTTCAACAGCACGGCCAGTGTCGCGCTCATGATGCCGGCACCTACCAGCAGCACATCGACAGCCTCGTAATCGTTTTGCGCCATTTGCTCGCCACACTCTTGTGAAGTTGTGAAAACCGTTTTTTCACGCTCTTTTGGAAACGTGAACCTCAAAAGTTCGCATGCCAGGGCGACGATCCGCGCGCTTTTACCCCCACGTGGATAGCGGGTGTGCAAGCAAGGCAGAGGTGCCGGAAGGACAAGCGAAGTGGGCGACTCTCTGGGGCGGTGCGGGCTGATGCTGAGTTCATCAGGGTAGCTGCGAGGCCCGAGCAGGAGACGACCTTATATTTCGGGGCGCGATTATAACGGCGAAATGACAACAGTTGGCTTTTTAGCGTGACTTTTATTTCCCCACCGGTCAGCCCGCCAACGCGGCTGCCGCTGTATGAACTGATGACGACCGGGATTTCCAACCCCCTGCATGCTAAAAGGCCAGCATGGCCGGAACCTCGCCAGGCCTGCTCTGTCTGAGATTTCAGCGCTGTCGGGCCGCCGTTACGCTGGGTATACTGCGCCCACTTCAAAGCAGCCCGACCGGGCGTTTCATTCCTTGTGGAGAGATGAGCATGCTGCACCGTCTGTTGTTTGGTCTGATCGCTGTAACCAGCCTGACGCTGGTTGGCTGTGCCCACAGCCCGCAACAACTGAGCCCAACTCCAAAACTCACCAGCAACCTGACCCCCGTCGGCCAAGGCCAGCCTGTGGTGGTGCGCGTGGTGGATGGTCGTCAATCGCCGGTACTCGGTACCCGTGGCGGCCTGTATCCGGAAACCAGCGCCATTACCGTGCAAGGCGCCGATATCCTGCCCAAGCTGCAACAACAAGCCGAAGCCGCCGTACGCCTGCTGGGCTTTACCCCGTCGCCTGGCGCGCTGAATGCACCGCAAATCACCATCACCCTGGCCGACCTCAAGTATCAGTCGCCCAAAGAAGGCCTGTACGTAACCGAAGCCAGCATCGGCGCCACCTTCCGTGCCGACGTGCAGAACGCCAGCCGCCGTTACAGCGGCCGTTATGGCGCGACCCTGGAGCAGAAGTTCGGCATGGCGCCAAACCAGGATACCAACACCAAGCTGGTCAGCGACGTATTGAGCGATGCGCTGACCCGTACCTTCAAAGATCCAACCATTGGCCAGATCCTGGCGCAGTAAGGTTCAGGTGCAATAAAAAAGCCCGGCTAATTAGCCGGGCTTTTTTGTGCGTCTGGAATACTGACTCCGTCATTCCCGCGCAGGCGGGAATCCAGAATATTTCAGGAGACCTCGTTCGCCGCAGCATTCTGGGTCCCCGCCTGCGCGGGGATGACGGTGGAGCGCGTCAGCCGCACAAACAATTACGCCCCTGCTGCTTGGCCTGGTACAGCGCGCTATCGGCGCGGGCAATCAAGGTCTGCAGGGTATCGTTCGGCCGAATCTCGGCCAGGCCAATCGACATGGTCACCCCCGGCAACACGCCCACCGGCGAGTAGAACGAGCTCAGTTGCTCCAGTGCCGCCCGCAGGCGCTCGCCAATGGCGCGGCCTTCCTCGGCGTTCATTTCCGGCAGCAGAATCACAAACTCTTCGCCGCCATAGCGGGTCAGGCTGTCTTTGGGCCGCAACTGGTTACGCAGGGTATGCGCCACCAGGCACAGGGCATAGTCGCCGGCCAGGTGGCCGTGGTTGTCGTTGTAGGCCTTGAAGTGGTCGACATCGAGCATCAGCAAACACATGGGCTGGCCATTGAAGGCGCAGCGGGTGTTTTCCCGTTCGAAGATATGTTCCAGCCAGCGGCGGTTGAAGGCGCCGGTCAGGGTGTCGACGTTCGCGTTCTGCTCGCTGTCGATAATGATCTGGTAGCCTTGGCGCACCCGCTCGCACAACAGCTCCAGCAGGTTTTGCATCAGCTCCGGCGATTGCGCGAACAGGCCGAACAGCGATTCGCGGTGCAGGCGCAGCACCAGGCAGCGGGTGGCTGCTACCACATAGGCCGAAGGGCGGTCGTTGTCGATAAAACTGATTTCGCCCACGCACTCGCCGGCCTGCAGGGTTTTCACTGCCGGGTTGTCCAGGGAGGCGAGGAACACTTTCAGTTCGCCCTCCAGCAATACGTACAGGTGCTGGTTACGGTCGAACGGCGAGAGCAGCACTTCCTCGGGGTCCAGTTCAAAGGCATGGAACTGCTCCAGCAGGCGCCCCAGGTTATGGGCGGCGACATTCTGGAACAGGCGCATGTCATGAATGGAGTGCAGGTCGGCCTGCCACTGCGCGTCTTTCATCGCAATCGAAGCGTTCCGTGTGAATAAGTAATAGGGGCTGGCATCGCGACGCTTCCTTACGTAAGTGCGAAAGCCCGACTCAACGGGCTTGGGTAAACCTTAGCTTGCACAGCCACCCTCTGCTGCTCAGCGGTTCACAGCCCGGCAACTTTTCTGCGTCAGGTGCCGGTACTTACGTGTGTGGATGCGCCAGGTAGCGTCAGCTGCCAGCCACTACCTCGTAGCGCACGGCGTAGCCGGCGAGGCAGCTGTCCACGGCTGCACAGCGCGTGGCGTCTGGCTCTGGCAGGTACACGCGTGCCAATTGCCCATGGCTGTCATGGGCGCTGACCTCCACACGCACCTGCGGGTCGATATGCCGTAGGTCGGCTTCGAAAACCCGACGGATGGCGTCGTAACGCAAGGTCGGTTTAAAGGTTTTGCCCACCGCCGTGAGGGGAATGGCCTCGATAATCCACACATCCTTCGGCACCGCTGCGCGTTCGGGCACATGCTGGGCGGCGTGCTGCAGCAGTTCGTCGGCGGTTACCGCCGCGCCCGGTACCAGTTGCACATAGGCCACCGGCAATTCGCCGGCTTTGGCGCAGGGTTTGCCGACGGCGGCCGCCATGGCCACGGCGGGGTGTTTATGCAGCGCCTCTTCAATCATTTGCGGGTCGATATTGTGCCCGCCGCGAATGATCAGGTCTTTGC
>JBCECW010000511.1:0-3554 GCA_039207785.1 Pseudomonas sp.
TGGGCCGCGATGTGTCGGCCACCCTGGATGCCGATACCAAGAGCGCCTTTGCCCGCGCCATCAGCGAACCGCAAGGGGAAATGCACGAGGCCGAGTACCGCTGGGTCAATCGCCAGGACGGCAAGGTGGAGCGCAAACACACCTACTACCAGCGCATCAACGACCGCATTATCGCCGTCGGCTACTACCTGCCACGGGCCAATCCGCAGGCCGCCAAGAAGCTTCTGGATGAAGCCGTGGTGGCGATCAACAAAGACCCGCAAAGCTCCTTCGCCGCCATCAACGACCTTGACCCGCGTTACCTGCAGGATGACCTCTATGTGTTTGTCGTCGACCTCAGCAGCAAACGCTTTGTCGCCCATGGCTACAACCGTCGCCTGATCGGCACCGACTTCGCCAACCTCAAGGCCCCCGATGGCGCCGAGATCGGCCAGCGCATGCTCGATGCGGTCAACAAAGACGGCAAAGGCGAGCTGGAATACCTGTGGCGCAACCCCGTGACCGAGCGCAATGAACACAAGCACGCCTATCTGGAACGGGTGGGTAATTACCTGGTGGCGGTGGGGTATTACACCCGTTAAATCTGCTGGCACGGTCTCGTAGGGTGCGCTCCGCGCACCAGCCCGTAGGATGGGTAGAGCCGTAGGCGAAACCCATCATTCATCTTCGCGGCGAATGGCCTCCAACATGGCCTGCGCCGCCGGCGAAAGGCTATGCCCGGCACGGGTCACTACGCCGTAGGCCGACTGTTGCACCGGGCTGTCATTGCCCAACGGCAACACCTCAAGACGTCCTGCTTGAACGTCATCGGCCACCACATCCCAGGGCGCCATGCTGACGACGTCACTGCTGGCCACCAGCGCCTTGAGCACCAGAAAGTTATTGCATTCGATCTCCAGCAATTGCTGGCCGCCACGGGCGTTGCCCAGGGCAGCGGCGACCACGTCTGGCAATTGCGTGCCTGCCAGCGGATAGCGGCTGACGTGCTCGCGGCTTAGCCGGCCTTCGGCCAGCAACGGGTGGCCGGGGCGGCAGAAAAATACCCCGGGGTGGGCGCGCAGCGCTTCGATATGCAGCAGCGGGTCGCCGGCAAACTCGCGGATATCGGCGACAAACATCTCCAGGTTGTTATCCAGCAACTGCTCGCGCAGCGGCAGCCAGCCGTCGATCACCAACTGCACATGCACCTTGGGATAGCGCGTTACCAATTGCCCGAGGGCGCGTGGAATCAAACGGGCAGCAGGGTAGGGGCCAGCGCCCAGGCGCAGTTCGCCGGCCTCCAGATTGCCCAGTTGGCTTACCGCGTTATGCAGTGAACGGCTGGCCTGCAACAGCCGCCGAGCGTGCTCCAACACCAGTTGGCCGTGGGCGGTCAGCACCGCATTACGCGGCCCGCGGTCCAGCAGTTGGCAGCCCAGGCTGGCTTCCAGCGCCTGGATACTGCGCGACAGCGCCGGCTGGCTAAGGTTGATGGCTTCGGCGGCTCGGGCGAAATGGCCGTACTCGGCCACGGCAACGAAATGGCGAAGCTGGCGCAGGTCATTCATGCGTATCTCGCATCGGAAGTTGAATAATTTTGCATTGGAATTATCAGTCTGCCTTTGCCACCCTGCGCCCGTCCATAACAACAAAAGAATCTGCTTCCATGACCGCACTCCACCGATTCAGCGGCCTGTTGCTGGCCGCCGCCCTGCCGTTGACCGCCCTGGCCGACCTGCCGGCAGAAACCATTACGCCGTCGATCAATGCCGAGCTGGCCGAACACACCAAGGTATTCAACAAGCAGATCTACAAGGTCACCGACAACGTCTATTCGGCGGTGGGCTGGAGCATTGCCAACAGCGTGATGGTGATCGCCCCCGAAGGCTTGATCATTTTCGACACCGGCGAGTCGCCCGAAGAGTCGGCCAAGGTGTTTGCCGAGTTCCGCAAAATCACTGACAAGCCGGTCAAGGCCATCGTCTACAGCCATTTCCACCCCGACCATATCAACGGGGTGAAAGCCTTTGTCAGCGAAGAGCAGGTAAAAAGCGGCGAGGTGCAGATCTACGCCCATGAATCGCTGCTGGATAACGTGGTGACCCAGGGCGCGCTGGTCGGGCCGATCCTGGCCATGCGTTCGGCCTATACCTTTGGCGCGGCGCTGAATGCGGCCGACCGCAAGGATATGAACGGCGGCATCGGCCCGATTGCGGTGGGCGGGCGAAGCACCTTTATCGCCCCCACCATCACCTTCAAAGACAAGCTCGACACCACCATCGCCGGCCTGCCGGTGCAGTTGCGCTGGGCGCCGAGCGAGGCGCCGGACGAGATCGTCATGTATATCCCCGGCAGCCGCGTGCTGCTCAGCGCCGAGGTGGACCAGGGGCCAACCCTGCCGAATATCCACACCCTGCGCGGCGCCAAGTTCCGCGACCCGGTGGCCTGGGTCAACAGCCTGGATCTGCTGCGTGAGTTCCACGCCCAGTACCTGGTGCCGTCCCATGGCCGCCCGGTAACCGGCGAAGAGCAGGTGGAAGAAGTGCTGCGCATGACCCGCGATGGCATCGCTTATATCCACGACCAGACCGTGCGCTGGATGAACAAAGGCCTGACTCCCGACGAGCTGGCCGAAAAGGTCCAGCTGCCGCCGCACCTGGCCGGCTACACCCCGTACCTGCGTGAGTACTACGGCACGGTCAAACACAGCGTGCGGCAGATTTACGAAGGCTACCTGGGCTGGTTCAAAGGCGACCCGGTGGACCTCAACCCAACCCCGCCGGTGGAAAAAGCCACGCGTATGGTCGAGCTGATGGGTGGCCACGACAAGGTGCTGCTGACCGCCGGCGATGCCTATCTGAAAGGCGATTACCAATGGGCGGCGGAGCTGGCCACCTATGTGATCCGTATCGACCACGACGACAAACTGGCCCGCGATATCAAGGCGCGCAGCTTCCGCAAACTCGGCTATGCGCAGATGAATATCAACTGGCGTAACTGGTACCTGATGAGCGCCATGGAGCTGGAGGGCACCCTGGGCGATGAGCAATTGACGGAAATGGCCAAGCGCTTGCGCGGCACCTTTCTTTCGCCCGATATGCTGAAAAACCTGCCGGTAAAAATCTTTCTGCAAAACTGGATCACCCGCGTGGACCCCGACAAAGCCAACGACGTCAACCTGACCCTGGGCTTTGTCTTCCCCGATATCAACGAGCAATGGGCGCTGGAAGTGCGCCGTGGCGTAGTGCAACTGCACCCAGGTATTCCTGAAGGTACCTCGCTAAAACTGACCCTCGACAAAACCTATCTGGACACCGTGATCAGCGGCCAGAACAGCTTGCTCAAGGGGGCGGTGCTGGGCGATGTAAAAGTCGACGGCAATCTGCTGGATATCAAAACCTTCCTTGGCTGCTTCGACTTCAGCGACAGCCCCATCAACCTGACGGTGCGTTGAAATGGCGATTACTCGAACGTTGGCCCCCTGGCTTTGGGCGTTGCTCGCGCTGGTGCTGCTGGCCGCCGTCACCCTGTTCAGCCAGCGCCAGGTGATACGCGATGCCGCCGAAGGCTATGTG
>JBCECW010000512.1:0-3071 GCA_039207785.1 Pseudomonas sp.
ACCCAGGGCGCGCAACCGTTGCATCAGTTGCAGCGCGGCAGCAGCGTCGCTCATGACGGCGCTTTCGGTAATTTCCAGTTCCAGCAGGCTGGCGTCCAGACCGGTGGCGGCCAGCACCTCGGTGACCAGGCTGTCGAGCTTGCCGTGGCTAAAGATGCGGCTGGAGATATTCACCGACATAAATTCCAGGTTCAGCCCTTGCTGCTGCCAGGCGGTCATCTGCTGGCAGGCCTGGGCCAGTACCCAGGCGTCGATGCTGCCGATCAGGTCGCTTTCTTCGGCAATCGGAATGAACTGGTCGGGCGGCACCAGGCCGCGCTCGGGGTGTTGCCAGCGCACCAGGGCTTCCACGCCCAGCAGCTTGCCGGTGTTCAGGCCATAGATCGGTTGGTAGAACACCCGCAACTGCTGTTGCTCCAGGGCCTGGTGCAGTTGCGCGCCCAGCTCTACGCGCTGGCGCGCCTGGCTGGTCAGCTCCTGGCTATAGAAGGCATAGGTGGCGCGGCCGCTGCTTTTGGCCTTGAACAGCGCCGAGTCGGCATTGCGCATCACCTGCTCGACGCTCTGCGCATCGCCGGGGAACTGGCTGATGCCGATGCTGGCGCCGATAAACAGCTCCTGGTCATTGATGGTAAAGGGCTGGCGCAGGGCATTGAGCAATTGCCCGGCCAGGCCGGCGGCCTGTTCCGGCTGCGGGCAGTTGTCCCACAGCAGGCCGAATTCATCGCCACCCAGGCGGGCCAGGGTCATGCCGCCTTGCAACTGTGCCTGCAGGCGTTCGCTGGCGCTTTTCAGCAGCTCGTCACCGGCGTTATGGCCGAGGCTTTCATTGATGTGCTTGAAATGGTCGAGGTCGATCAGCAATACCACGCCGCCCGGATGCTCGCGGCGACTGGCGTCGATGGCACGCGCCACCCGTTCGCTGAACAGCAGGCGGTTGGGCAGGTTGCTGAGCGGGTCGTGGTGGGCCAGGTAGTCGAGTTCGTTCTGCGAGTCTTTGAGCAGGCTGATATCGGAGAACACTGCGACATAGTGGCTGATGCTGCCGAGCTCATCGTGGATGGCGCGAATGCACTGCCACTGCGGGTAGATTTCGCCGTTCTTGCGCCGGTTCCAGATCTCGCCGCTCCAGCTGCCCTGGTTGGCCAGTTCGTACCACATGCGCTGGTAGAAGGCGCGATCATGACGGCCGGACTTCAGCAATTGCGGTGAGCGGCCGATGATCTCGTCCAGCGTATAGCCGGTGATGCGAGTAAAGGCCGGGTTCAGGTGGGTGATGCGCATCTGCGCGTCGGTGACCAGCACGCCTTCCTGGGTGGCCTCGAACACCGCGGCAGCTTGGCGCAGGTTGCTGACATGGCCGCGCAAGGCCGTTACGGCGGTTAGGCGGCGGCGCTCTTTGGTGCGCAGGGCCATAAACAGAATCGCCCCGGTGACCAGCACGAAGCCCAGGCCCTTAACCGTGCTCAGGGACTCAAAGGTGCCGAGGCTGGCACTCAGGTGCCCCAGCAGTTGGTCACTCAACGCCACCCACAGGCTGGCCAGCGCAAGGTAGATCAGGGTAGGGCGCAGCACTCTCATGCAGTAAACGGCCTTTCATTGATGACTAGCCGTGAGGGTCGGCTAGGAATTGAACATATTTTGATCTAACAGCAGGGTGGTTTTCTCACACTGCTTGGAGATAATGCCCACGCCAGGCTGTTCCAGCCGCGCGTTCACTTTCCGAGGTAGCTCCATCTATGTGGTACAACGGTTTTCTCGATCTGTCGGTCTGGCAGGTAATAGCGGTCACCTTGCTGATGACCCACGTGACCATCGTGTCCGTGACGGTTTATCTGCACCGTTATTCGGCACACCGCTCGTTGGAACTGCATCCTGCGCTCAAGCACTTCTTCCGCTTCTGGCTGTGGTTGACCACCGGCCAGAACACCCGTGAATGGACTGCCATTCACCGTAAACACCACGCCAAATGCGAAACCGTAGACGATCCACACAGCCCGGTGATCAAAGGCTTGTCGACCGTGCTGCGCAAAGGCGCGGAATTGTACCGCGCTGAAGCGGAAAACGCCGAAACCCTGCGTATCTATGGCAAGAACTGCCCCGAGGACTGGATCGAGCGCAACGTCTATTCCCGTGTGCCGCTGGGCGGCATCGCCATCATGGCGGTGATCGACCTGGCCCTGTTCGGCGCCCTGGGCATTACCGTATGGGCGGTGCAGATGATGTGGATTCCGGTGTGGGCTGCCGGCGTGATCAATGGCCTGGGCCATGCCGTGGGCTACCGCAACTTCGAATGCCGCGACGCGGCTACCAACCTGGTGCCCTGGGGCATCCTGATCGGTGGTGAAGAGCTGCATAACAACCACCACACCTACCCCAACTCGGCCAAGCTGTCGGTGCGCAAGTGGGAATTCGACATGGGCTGGGCGTGGATCCAACTGTTCAGCCTGCTGCGCATGGCCAAGGTGCAGCGCGTAGCGCCGATTGCCCACCGCGTGGTCGGCAAAGGCTACCTGGATATGGACACTGCCATGGCCATCCTCAATAACCGGTTCCAGATCATGGCCCAGTACCGCCGTGCGGTGATTGCGCCGCTGGTGAAGCTGGAGCTGGCCAAGGCCGATGCCTCGGTACGCGCCAAGTTCCGCCGCGCCAAGCGCTTGCTGTCGCGGGAAACCAGCCTGCTGGACGAGCGTCACCACGTGCGCATCCAGGCCATGCTCGACCAAAGCCAGGCGTTGAAAGTGATCTACGAAAAACGCCTGGCGCTGCAACATATCTGGGTTAAAACCAGCAGCAACGGCCACGACATGCTGGAAGCGATGAAAGTCTGGGTACATGAGGCGGAGCAGAGCGGCATCCAGTCGCTGCGTGATTTTGCCGAGCACCTGAAAACCTATTCGCTGCGCCCGGCTGGCGCGGTGTAACCCTCCGCTCGCAGGAGCGTTGTTCGCAAGGGCGCCGTAGAGCGCCCGAGCCCGCCTAAAGGCGGGCGCTTTTGTGTCAGGGACTGGCACCTTATGCCGCGGGACTTGTCGTAGTTTCGTTACTAGAAAAGGACATCTAATGGA
>JBCECW010000512.1:3081-3550 GCA_039207785.1 Pseudomonas sp.
GTTGCACAGCCGTGGCGAGGTCGAGCGTCTGCGCGAGCGTGAGCACCTGTTCAGCTCCTTGCTGGACAGCGTCAATATCGTGCTGTGGGCCTTTGACTGGGATGCGCAGCGCATCATCTATGTCAGCCCCGCCTATGAGCGCGTATTCGGCCGCAATGCCGGCCTGCTGTTGGCCGACTACGGCGAATGGCTGAACAGCATCTACCCCGATGACGTCGAGCATGCTGCCGCGACCTTTGCCGAAGTGCTGGTAAAGGGCGCCGTGGAAGACCGCGAATACCGCATTCTGCGGGCCGACGGCCAACTGCGCTGGCTGAGCGACAAATGCTTTATCAGCCGCCAGGCCGAAGCCGGAAAACCGCTGATCGTGGTGGGTATTGCCGAAGACATCACCGAGAAAAAACACCTCGAAGGTGAGCTGCACCGCCTGGCCACCAACCGGCGGGGCGACCTGCGCCGGCTCGACCAC
>JBCECW010000513.1:0-3548 GCA_039207785.1 Pseudomonas sp.
CGCCCAGGTCGAGCAGGATGCCCGAGACCTTGCCGCTGTCACCGCGCTCGGCCACTGCCTCACCGAGCTCGGCAAAGCTGCGCTGCACAACGACAAAGCGGCCGTCTTCGGCCGCCAGCGCTTCTCCGGTCGCAATCGCCAGAGGGTCTTTGTCGAAACCGAGGAGCCGCCCATCCGGGCCGAGGTGCTTGAGGATCAGCCGACTGTGCCCGCCGCGTCCGAACGTACCGTCCAGGTAGCAGCCATCCGGACGCACGGCGAGAGCCTCTACGGCTTCGTCGAGCAATACGGTGATATGGCTAAAGCCACTGCTAGAGGTCGTTGTCACAGGATCAGATCACGCAGTTCGTCCGGCAGACCGCCCGGCTGTTTAATGGCTGCCAGGTCCGCATCAGCGAGCGCGTTCCAGGCGTTTTCGTCCCACAGTTGAAACTTGTTCAGTTGGCCGACCAGCATCGCGTGCTTGTCGAGCTTGGCGTATTCACGCAAACGTGGCGGCACCAGGAAGCGGCCAGCACTGTCCAGCTCGATATCCACCGCGTTACCAATCAGCAGACGCTGCAGGCGACGGGTTTCTTCACGCAGGGATGGCAGCTCACGGAGCTTGGTTTCGATGATTTCCCACTCGGGCAGCGGGTAGACACAGAGGCAGGGGTCAATGGCGTCGATGGTCACGATAAGTTGGCCGGCCGAACGCGACACGATCTCGTCCCGATACCGACTTGGCATCGCGAGGCGCCCTTTGGCGTCGAGATTGATTGCGTTAGCTCCGCGAAACACGACAGCGCTTCCCCTATTTTTTCTAGCTTTCCATGCCTAAAAAACCCACTTCGTACCACTTTGTACCACTTCGGCACACTATAGGAACGCAGCCACCCCACCGTCAAGGCGCGCTTAGAGGAAAAAATCCTTATGGGACGGTGATTTAGCGAAGTTTTTTCGACAAAAAAGGGGCGTTTTGGCGGGGTTTTGACGGACGCACTTCAACCAGCTCAAGAGGCTATGTCTCGAACTTAAAGTAATTTCTTAAGAGTGAGATTTTTACAATTGCTCGAATCGAGCGACAGGAGGTACAGCGAACAGCGGAAAGAGGTGGAGAGTCGATCTGTAAGCCGGGTTCTGTCGAGGACAGTCATTCCTCTACGGTGGCCATCACTGGACACCTTTAGCAACCTACCCGGTTCCGACGCGGGCCACGCCATGGAACCCTATTTGGTCTTGCTCCGAGTGGGGTTTGCCTAGCCACGAACTGTTACCAGTCGTGCGGTGCGCTCTTACCGCACCTTTTCACCCTTACCGGCGCCGAAGCGCTTAGGCGGTTATTTTCTGTGGCACTTTCCGTAGGCTCACGCCTCCCAGGCATTACCTGGCACTTCGCCCTATGGAGCCCGGACTTTCCTCCCCCTCGCTCGCGTGAACGAAACAAGGCAGCGACTGTCCAATCGACTCTCCGCCGCACAGGGTAGCGGCAGCCTCCGCTTAGAACAAGCCAAAATCCGTTATTGGCGCTCCAGGGCCACCTGATAGAGCAGGTTTTTGCGCACCCCGGTGATTTCCGCCGCCACCGCCGCCGCACGCTTGAGCGGCATTTCCTTGAGCAGCAGGTCGAGTACCCGCAACGTGTCGGCACTCACTGCATCCTCACCTTCGGGCGCCTGCCAACCAGCCACCAGCACCACGCATTCGCCGCGCTGCTGATTGCTGTCACTGGCCACCCAGGCACGCAGCTCGGCCAGCGGCTGGCCATTGAGGGTTTCAAAGGTTTTGGTCAGCTCACGGGCCAGCAACGCCACGCGCTCGCCACCGAACACCAGCTCCATATCTTCCAGGCACTCGAGAATGCGGTGCGGGGCTTCATAGAAGATCAGCGTGCGCGGCTCTTCCTTGACTGCCTCAAGGCGCGCGCGACGACCAGCGGCTTTGGCCGGCAAAAAGCCTTCGAAGATAAAGCGGTCCGACGGCAACCCGGCCGCCGACAACGCCGCGATCAAGGCACAGGGCCCTGGCACCGGCACTACCTTGATTCCGGCAGCGCGCACCTGGCGCACCAGGTGGTAGCCCGGATCGGAAATCAGCGGCGTGCCCGCATCGGAAATCAGCGCCACGTCGTCCCCGGCCTGCAAACGCGCGAGAAAACGGCTGCCTTCGTCACGCTCATTGTGTTCGTGGCAGGCCGCCAAGGGCGTGGGAATACCGAAATGCTGCATCAGGCGCATGGAGTGGCGGGTGTCTTCGGCGGCAATCAGCGCCACGTCGCGCAGCACTTTCAGCGCACGGGCACTGATATCGTCGAGATTGCCGATGGGTGTGGCCACCACATAAAGCGTGCCGGTGGTGGAATTGGAAACACCCTGAGTGGTCACTACGCACACCTCATGAATCACGGAAAGCGCGCATTGTAGCCCGATTCACGCCATCAACATCGCGCCTCACGTGCCCCTTGGGTACAATCCGCCCTCTTCGATCAAGTACCAGGAACGTCTACATGATCAATCGCCTGACCGCCGGCCTGCGCCCGCTCCTCGCTATCAGCCTCGCCGCTCTCTTGGCCGCTTGCTCAAGCTCGCCGTCGTCCACCCTTGGCGAATTGCCGCGCACCCCGCAGGCCAGTATTGATCAGCTGCTGCAACAGGCCGACGCGGCCAAGCCGGAACAAGCGGCGACCCTGCGCCTGGCTGCTGCCGACCAGGCCTATCAACAGAAGGATCTGGGCCGCGCCGCGCAAATTCTCGAACAAGTGCCGGTCGCCACCTTAAAACCAGCACAACAAGTGTTCGCTGGCACCCTGGGCGCCGAACTGGCCCTGGCCCGTGGCAAAGCCAAAAGCGCCCTGCAGGCCCTCGACCAGCCGGGCATGCAGCGCCTCGCCGAGCTGCCGGTCGACCAGCAAGTGCGCACCCAACTGGTCCGCGCCCAGGCGCTGGAAGCCGATGGACAAATCCTGGCCGCTGCCCGCGAGCGCGTGTTTATTGCCCCGCTATTGAATGGCGAAGCCGCCAACAGCAACCACGAAAGCATCTGGACCCTGGTGTCGTCGCTGCCGGCCGACCAACTGCAAGCAGGCGGCGATGCCGACCTCGCCGGCTGGCTGCAACTGGCCAGCGTGGTAAAAACCGCCGGCACCCTGCAACAGCAGCAAGCCGCCATCGACGCCTGGCGCCAGCAGAACCCGCAGCACCCGGCCGCCGAGCAACTGCCAGCAGCCCTGACCAAACTCAAGGAGCTGGCCAGCCAACCGCTGACCAAGATCGCCCTGCTGCTACCCCAGGACGGCCCGCTGGCCTCGGTAGCGCGCGCGCTACGCGATGGTTTTATGGCCGCGCACTTCCAGGCTCAGCAAGCCGGGCAGAATCCGCCGAGCATTGAAGTGTTCGACAGCTCGCGCCTGGCCTCGATGGATGAGTTCTACCGTCAGGCGCAGGCCGCCGGCATCCAGCTGGTGGTCGGTCCGCTGGAAAAGAACCTGGTGAAACAACTGAGTGATCGCGAGCAATTGCCGATTACCACCCTAGCCCTGAACTACAGCGACGTCGGCCGTGAAGGCCCAC
>JBCECW010000514.1:0-3532 GCA_039207785.1 Pseudomonas sp.
CCCATCAGCAACGCATAGGTGTCGTGCGAGGCAATCTGCACAAAAAACGTGGAGATATGGTGGGCCAGGGTCTGGCCGTCGCCACCGTTTACCGTGGTCATGATCGCGGCAATCGAGCCATACAGCGGGAACTGGATCAGCACCCCCGTGGTGGTCGGTACCGCGCGGGCCACAGCATCGAGAAAGCTGCGCGGCCGCCAGTGCAGCAAGGCGCCCACCATCAGAAACAGCAGGTTGTAGGTATTCAGCCCGGAGATGGCGACAATCGCCGGCTTGCTGGCGAACTCCTGGGCCAGCCAGCCGGCGGCCAACAGCACCAGCACGATAATCAGCAGCGGGCTGTGCTCCAGCCATTCGCCGGGGCGGGTCGGTTTTTCCAGTGCGGGCGCGTTAAAGCTGGGGTCGACGCCGCAGGCCTTGGCGTCGCGCGCACTGCCGGCGCTGGGCGCGGTGACGTAGGCGATCACCAGGGACACGACGACCAACGCCAATAGCAACACACCGGACTGCCAGAGAAAGATGGTTTCGGTAAAAGGGATAACCCCGGTAATCGCCAGAATCGACGGCGGCAGGCTGGTGGGGTTGGCCTGCAATTGCGCCGCCGATGACGACAGCCCCAGCGCCCACACCGCGCCCAGCCCCAAATAGGCAGCGGCGCCGGCGGCGCGGTAGTCCATATGCAGCTCTTCGCGCCGGGCCAAGGCCCGCACCAGTAAGCCGCCAAATACCAGGCTCAGCCCCCAGTTCAGCAAGGAGGCCGACATCGAAATCAGCGCCACCCAGGCCACCGCCGAGCGACCATTTTTCGGCACGCGGGCCAGCACGTCGATCAAGCGTGAGGCCGGCCCGGAACTGGCCACCACGTATCCGCCGATGACCACAAAGGCCATCTGCATGGTGAACGGAATCAGGCTCCAGAAGCCGTCGCCAAAGGCCTTGGCCGTTTGTGCCGGCGGAGCACCCATGGCCAGCACGGCCACCGTCACCAGCAACACCGCGAGGGTGGCGAATACCCAGGAATCGGGAAACCAGCGCTCGGCCCAGTTGGAGCAGCGCATGGCAAAGCGGGCATAACGACTTTTTTCGACGTGCGTATCCATTCACCACCCCTCGTAGTTGTTCTGGCTAGCAATCTACGAATAGGCGCCGCTTCGCTGCGTTTAGTTCCATTCGTTTGCGTACGGCTTTCGTAGGGGGTGCGGTCGAGTTCTGCGGGCTTTTCTGGCACGCTGCCCTCCTCTTCCGCACAAGGCCCCTCCACCATGAAAGACGCCGCCAACCTCAAGGACTACCGGCAGGTGCGCCAACTGGCGATCCGTTCGTTGTTCGAGATTGTCGAGCAGTCCAGTGAGGGCACGGTGATTGTCGACAAGGACGCGCGCATCGTCTGGATGAACGAGCGCTACGCCCGCCGTTATGGCCAGCCCAGCGCCAAGGCTGCCGTGGGCCAGGAAGTGGAAAAAGTCATTCCCGGCAGCCTGATGCGCCAGGTGGCGCAGAGCGGCGAACCGATCCTGCTGGATATGCTCGATACCCCCAGCGGCCCACTGGTGGTGATGCGCCTGCCGATTCACGACGGTGCCGGCAAGGTGATTGGTGCCATCGGTTTTGCCCTGTTCGACCAACTCACCCGCCTGGCCCCGCTGGTTACCCGTTTTACCCAGATCCAGAAAGAGCTGGCGTCCACCCGTTCGCTGCTGCAGGCGCGCCAGGCCAAGTACAGCTTTGCCCACTTTATTGGCACCAGCGCCCGCAGCCTGGAGGTAAAACGCCACGCCCGGCGCGGTGCCAGCAGTGAATCGCCGGTATTGCTACTGGGCGAAACCGGTACCGGCAAGGAGCTGCTCGCCCACGCCATTCACAGCGCCAGTGCGCGGGCCAACAAGGCCTTTGTCAGCGTCAACTGCGCCGCTATCCCGGAGACCTTGCTGGAAGCGGAATTCTTCGGCACCGCGCCGGGCGCCTTTACCGGCGCCGACCGCAAAGGCCGCTCCGGCAAGCTGCAACTGGCCGAAGGCGGCACGCTGTTTCTCGATGAAATTGGCGATATGCCCCTGGCGCTGCAAAGCAAATTGCTGCGCGTATTGCAGGAAAAGGAATTCGAACCGGTGGGCTCCAACCAGATGCTGCGCGCCGATATCCGCCTGATCGCCGCCACCTCCCTGGACCTGGAAAGTGCCGTGGCCGCCGGCCGTTTTCGCGCCGACCTGTACTACCGTCTGAACGTGCTGCCGATCCAGGTACCGCCGCTGCGCGAACGCCTGGACGACCTGCCGGCTCTGTGCGATGCGATTCTCGACGAGCTGGGTCGCGGCCATTTCGAACTGGCCAACGAGGCCCTGGCGCTGCTCGGCAGCCACGCCTGGCCGGGCAATATCCGCGAGCTGCGCAATGTGCTGGAACGTGCCGCGCTGCTCAGTGACGAGCCGTTGCTGACAGCGGCGGCACTGCGCAGCGCCATTGGCCGCTTTAGCCCGCTGCCCGCCGAAGCCCGCAGCAAACTCAGCGGCGAGCAGGACTTCTACAGCGCCCGCGCCGCGTTCGAGCGCGAGCTGATCGAGCAAAGCCTGGCGGCGCAGCAGGGCAACGTGGTGGAAGCCGCCAAGCGCCTGGGGCTGGGGCGCTCGACGTTGTACAAGAAGATGGTGGCATTGGGGATTGGCGTTTGATTCCCCTCTCCCGCTTGCGGGAGAGGGGCTAGGGGTGAGGGTCGCTTTTTGATTCGGCGTTTGCCCTTACCCCCTCTCCCTAACCCTCTCCCCCAAGGGGGCGAGGGAATTAAATTGCGTGCGGTCTGCTCCCCTCGCCCGCCTGCGGGAGAGGGGCTGGGGGAGAGGGTTGACCGGAAACGCGATCAGACCTGCAACAACCGATCCCGCAGCTTCTGAATCTCATCACGCATCTGCGCTGCGGCTTCGAACTCCAGGTCGCGCGCCAACTGGTACATCTTCTCTTCGAGCTGGCGAATGCGTTTGTTGATTTCACTCGGCGAGCGCAGTTCGTTTTCGTAGCGCGCGCTTTCTTCGGCGGCCTTGGCCATGCCTTTGCGTTTGTTGCTGCGCGAGCCCGGCACCACGGCGCCTTCGAGGATGTCCTGGACGTCCTTGCGCACGCCCTTGGGGGTAATGCCGTTGGCCAGGTTAAAGGCAATCTGCTTGTCGCGACGGCGCTCGGTTTCGCCAATCGCACGCTCCATGGAGCCGGTCATACGGTCGGCATAGAGAATGGCGCGGCCATTGAGGTTACGCGCGGCGCGGCCGATGGTCTGGATCAGCGAGCGCTCGGAGCGCAAGAAGCCTTCCTTGTCAGCGTCGAGAATCGCCACCAGCGACACTTCGGGCATATCCAGGCCTTCGCGCAGCAGGTTGATGCCCACCAGCACGTCGAAGCTGCCGAGGCGCAGGTCGCGCAGGATTTCCACCCGCTCCACCGTGTCGATGTCGCTGTGCAGATAGCGCACCTTGACGCCGTTGTCGCTCAGGTAGTCGGTGAGCTGCTCGGCCATGCGCTTGGTCAGCGTGGTGATCAGCAC
>JBCECW010000515.1:0-3532 GCA_039207785.1 Pseudomonas sp.
TGAAGTCGTAGTCGCGCACATACGACGAGAAGTTATTGCCGACGATGCCCTCGATTCGCTCATTGGTGTGGCGGTCGACGATATTGGTTTTCAGGATTTCGATCAGGGGCAGGGCCTGGCCGCTGCTCTTGGCGCCGACATGCATGTGCACGGAGATGATTTCCAGCTCCACCGCGTAACGGTCGCCCTTGGGGTTGTCCCAATGGGCCAGGGCGTTAAAGCGGTTGTCGATCATCTTCAGGGTATTGCGCAGGTTTTCCTGGCGGCTGGTGCCGCGTGCCAGGTTGGCGAAGTTGGTGGTGATGCGGGTGTTTTCGGCCGGCTGGTAATGCTCGTCGAAAAAGATACTGCTGAGCGCGAAGGTGAATTCGGTGTTCGTCATGGTCGGCGTCCTGAATAACGGCACACGGCGAGGTCTGAACGAGCAGAACGAAAGAGCCGGGTGATGCCGCGCTGAGGGAGTGGTGTTGGCGGAGGATTTTCAGCGCCGACCACCAATGAGACAACCTCATATAATTTGCGACGAACACAAGTATTTCTCATGATGCCGAGCGAAAAAAAGCCCGGCGGGTGCCGGGCGAGGATAACCACTCGGTGTGCTTAGCCGGCCAAGGCCAGCAGGCGCTGCGCGCGCTCGATAACTGGCGCATCGACCATCTGCCCATCCACCTGGTAGGCGCCGGTGCCGGTATTGCCGGCCACCACGCGCTGGGCCCAGGCCAGTTGCTCGGCGCTTGGCGCCAAGGCCTGGTGCACGGCCGCGACCTGCTTGGGGTGAATGCAGAGCATGCCGGCAAAGCCCATTTCGCTGGCATTGCGGGCGAAGCGGGCCAGGCCGTCGAGGTCGTCGAACGCGGGGAAAACGGTGTCGATGGGCGCCGCCACAGCGGCCAGGCGCGATTGCAGCAGCAGGGCGAAACGCGCCTGGTCGAGCATGCGTTCGGCCGCCACGCTGCCCGCTGCCAGACCCAGGTCGAGCCCCAGGTCCAGGCCGCCAAAGGTCAGGCGTTCCACGCCGGCCACCGCTACCAGGGCGGGCACCGCCGCCAGCCCGCGGGCGCTTTCGATGATCGGCATTACCGGCTTGCCCACGGCAGCCACCGCCGCGACCTGCACGGCGGTTTCGGCTTTGGGCAGCATCACGCCGGCCACGCCTGGGTGACGGCAAAACACCAGGTCGGCGCCATGTTCGCCATGGCTGGCCATATTGACCCGCACCCAGACGCGGGCCTCGGGGTTGCTGTCGAGAAAGGCCTGCAGGTGCTCGCGGGCCTGGGCTTTGTCGGCTTCTTGCACGGCGTCTTCAAAGTCGACGATCACGCGGTCGGCACCGGCGGCCAGGGCTTTGGCAAAACGCTCGGGGCGGTTGCCGGGCACAAACAGCAGGGTGCGGGTCAAGGGGGTGGTCACAGCGTTGGCTCCTGGTCAGAACGAGCGCGGCAGTTCGAGCAGGTGCTCGGCTACATAGGACAGAATCAGGTTGGTGGAAATGGGCGCCACCTGATACAGCCGGGTCTCGCGGAATTTGCGTTCCACATCGTACTCGCAGGCAAAACCGAAACCGCCATGGGTTTGCATACAGGCATTGGCGGCTTCCCACGAGGCCTTGGCCGCCAGGTACTTGGCCATATTGGCGGCGGCGCCGGCGTTCAGGCCGCTGTCGTATTCCTCGCAGGCGCGCCAGCGCATCAGGTCGGCGGCTTCGATTTCGATATGGGCCTCGGCAATCGGGAATTGCACGCCCTGGTTCTGCCCGATGGGGCGGCCAAACACCACGCGGTCGCGGGCGTAGGCGCTGGCTTTTTCGATAAACCAGCGGCCATCGCCGATGCACTCGGCGGCAATCAGGGTACGCTCGGCATTCAGGCCGTCGAGGATGTATTTGAAGCCTTTGCCTTCTTCGCCAATCAGGCTGTCGGCGGGGATTTCCAGGTTGTCGAAAAACAGCTCGTTGGTTTCGTGGTTGACCATATTGGCGATGGGCTGCACGGTCAGGCCGTTGCCGATGGCTTCGCGCAGGTCGACGAGGAAAATCGACATGCCTTCGGACTTTTTCTTCACCTCGGCCAGCGGCGTGGTGCGCGCCAGGAGGATCATCAGGTCGGAGTGCTGCACCCGCGAGATCCACACTTTCTGGCCGTTGATCACGTACTTGTCGCCACGGCGTACGGCGGTGGTCTTGATCTTGGTGGTGTCGGTGCCGGTGGTGGGTTCGGTCACGGCCATGGACTGCAAGCGCAGCTCGCCGCTGGCCAGCTTGGGCAGGTAGTACTGCTTCTGCGCTTCGGTGCCGTTACGCAGCAGGGTGAACATGTTGTACATCTGCCCATGCACGGTGCCGGAGTTGCCGCCACAGTGGTTCACTTCTTCGAGAATCACCGAGGCTTCGGCCAGGCCCAGGCCCGAGCCGCCGTATTCCACCGGGATCATCGCCGCCAGCCAGCCGGCGCGGGTGAGGGCCTCGACAAAGGCTTCGGGGAAGCCTTTTTCTTCGTCGATCTGGCGCCAATAGGCGGCGTCGAATTCGGCGCACAGGGCGCGTACGCCTTCGCGGATGGCATTCAATTCTTCACTGTTGCGGTCAATCATCGGGGCTTCCTCGCAGGCACTGCCAGTTGGCGTGCACTGGGTCATGGGGTTCAGTCGAAATGCAGTTCGGCGCTCTGGCACAGGCCCGTGGCATTACAGGCCCAGAGCTCGGCGACGCCGGAGGCTATGTGCCGGCCGCCCACCTGGAACGGCTCGGGTGCCAGCAGCGGGCGCACGCCACGGAACGAGAAACGCCGCAGGCGTGCCAGCGGGTTGGCGCGCACAAAGGCGGCCAGGCTGAGGCTGGCGGTAAGCGGGCCGTGTACCACCAGGCCGGGGTAGCCTTCGGTGGCGGTGACGTAGGGCCAGTCGTAGTGGATACGGTGGGCGTTAAAGGTCACTGCGCTGTAGCGAAACAGCAATACCGGGTCGGGGCTGATGGTCTGCTGCCATTGGCTTGGCGCCACGGCGGCACCGTCGCTGAGTTTCGGTGCGGTGGGCTCGCGGTAGACGATGTCTTGTTCTTCGCGGATGCACAGCTGCTCGTTCTGCCAGTACTCATGGCCCAGGGTGACAAACAGCAAGGACCCGGTACGCCCGGCCTTTTCCTCGATACGCAGGATGCGCGTCTTACGACAGGCCTCGCCGCCCACTCGCAGCGGCTGCAAGAACTCCAGGCGGCCACCGGCCCACATGCGATTGCGGCCATGGGCCGGCGGCATAAAACCGCCGAGGGCAGGGTGGCCGTCGGGGCCGATACCGTTGCAGCCAACCGGCTCGTTGAAAAAGCACCAATGCCATAGCCACGGCAGTTCTTCGCCGTGCCCGGGGGCCTCGGTGTCGAAGGTGGCGGCAATACGCTGGATCAAATTGCGGCTGAGTTGATCGTGAACTTCCTGGGTACGCCCTAACCAGTGCGCCGGCTCGAAATCTGCCATGCCTATATCCATTGCTTGTTGGGATGGCGGCCATGATGCAGGGGGCGAGTAGGCGGGGGAATTTG
>JBCECW010000516.1:0-3518 GCA_039207785.1 Pseudomonas sp.
GTATGGGGTTGATACAGCAGCGCCCGTGCCAGGCCAAGGCGCTGTTGTTCGCCGCCGGAAAGCTCGCGCGCCCATTCGGTCTGGCGTTCCAGCTGGGTGGCCAGATGCGCCAGGCCGACCTGTTCGAGCACACCCTGCAAACGCTGATCCGCCATCCGCTCCGCCGATGGATAGGCAAGCAATTCGCGCAGCGGCAGTGTCGCCAGATAGGGCTTTTGCGGCAGCAGCAGACTGCGCCCGCTGGGCAGTTGCCAGGCGCCACGGCAATACGGCCACAAGCCTTGCAACGTACGCAGCAAGGTGGACTTGCCCAACCCGCTAGGCCCCGCCAGACGTACCCATTCACCGGGCAACACCTGGCCACGCACATCGCACAGCAGCGGCTCGCCATTGGGCAGCAACACATCCACTTGATCCAGGCGCAGGCAGTCGCCACACGTCGGCTCACGCACCTGTTGGCGAGTGCGCATGATGGCCTCTTCGAATTGACCGAGGCGCTCGACGGTGGCGCTCCACTCCGCCAGGGTGGTGTAGGCGCCGATAAACCAGCTCAGCGAACCCTGCACCGCAGTGAAGGCGGTGCGCACCTGCATCAGCCCGCCCAGGGTGATGGTCTTGGCCAGGAACAGCGGCAAGGCGGCAAACACCGGAATGATATTGCTCACCCGGTCGTAGCCGACCACAAAAAAACCCAGGTTACGCTCGCGCACCATCAGCCGCCGCCAGTTATCGGCAATGGCAAAAAAGCGTGTACGCAGTTGCTGGCGCTCGGCCTCTTCGCCGCGGTAAAGGGCGATTTGCTCGGCATGGTCACGCTTGCGCAGCAGGTCGGCACGAAAGTCCGCTTCCTTGCTCTGCTGGGCGTAGTTCAAACGGTGCAAGGGGCGGCCCAACCAGTGGGTGACCAGGGTGCCAATCACCGTGTAGGCCACGGCAATCCAGACCAGATAGCCCTCCACCTGCCAGCGATAGCCGAACACCTCAAACTCATGGCTGCCCGACAGCGCCCAGAGAATGCCAACGAACGCCGTGACCTGGGCCATATTGGTGATAAACGACACCAGCAGATCGACACTGCGGGTCACCAGCAGATTGACGTCCTCGGCGATACGCTGGTCCGGGTTATCCGGCTCCCCTTCCAGCCCCAAGCGGTAATACGCCTGCCCTTGCAGCCACTGGCCAATCAGGCTTTCGCTCATGCTCTGCCGCCAGCGTAGGAGTAGCGCCTTGCGCAGCCAGGCTTTGTACACCGCAATCAGCACAAAAATGCCGATATACAGCGAGTACTCGCCCATCAACCCATACAGGGCAGCGGTGTCGAACTCGCCCAGGGTGTCGTAGAAGGTTTTGCTCCAGGCGTTGATACGCACATTGATCTGCACAATGCCCAAGCCCAGCCCGATGATGCTGGCCAGCAGCAGCCAGGACTGCCAGTTGCGCCGGTCCAGCCAATAAGGTCCGACCAGGCGCAGAAACGTCCGTAGCAGCTTCATGCGTCAGGCTCCGTACGCGGCACTATATCCAGGCGCACACGGTTGGCCGCCGACAGCAATTGCCCAGCCAGCTCGCGCAGGGGTTGCACTTGCAGGGCCTGGTCCAGATGGGCCTGCGAGGACAGATAGCGCGGGTCGCCCCAGCGCTGGTCGCTGAGGATCAAGCGATGCAACTGCGTGGCGCTGTCCTGCTGACGCTTACCCTCGTCGCGCTGCAATTCACGGCGCACTGTCGCCACGCGTTCTGGCGTGATTTGCGACGGCAATGCACGCAGCACGGCCTCGGCTTGCTGCCACAACTCATCCAGGCGCTGCGGGTCGCAGGTAAACAGCAGGCGCGTTTCCAGGCGCTGGGTCGCCGGGTTCAGCTCGCTTTCGAAGGTCAGTTGATAAAGCCCGCGCGCTTCACCACGCAGGCGCTCTTTCAGCGCGGCATTGGCCAGCTGGCGCAAGGTGGACACACGCACGGCGTCTTCCGGTGTCCAGGCACGCTCGGCATAACCCAGCACTTGCAGCGTGGCGCGCGGCTCAATGGCGTTGGCCAACCGTGCCTGGCGTACGCCCGGCTGTTGCAGCAACGGCTCGCCCTGCGCCACCGCACCCCGTGGAATACCGGCCAGTTCACGGCTGACCCATTGACGCAGGTCCGCTTCGTCGATATCGGCAGACAGGTAGTACGTCACCGGCACCGCCATCTGCCGGGCCCAGGTGTGCAGCAGGTCGGCGCGGCTCAGGGCCGCAGCCTCGGCGGCACTGGGCAGGCCACTGGGTTGCGGCCCGTAGCGCAGTTGCGCCAGGGCGCGCTCCTGGGTTTCGCGGGTTTTTAATGGCGCAGGCTGCAGATGACGAGCGAGATCATTGCGCAGCTGCTCCACGGCATCGTCAGGCACCTGCGGCTGAGTAACGCGGGCGCGGTACAGGGCCATCAAGTCGCCCAGGCGTTTCGCCTCGGTTTCCGCGCTAAAGCGGGTCTGCAGCGCCTGCTGGTCCTGGCTTAACGACATACGCTCACGCGCTTGCCAGGCTTGCCATTGGCGCTCATCAAACCCCTGCGGCGGACTGCTCCACACCAACTGACTGGCACTCTGTTCCAACCAACTTTTACCGCCCACCTGGCGATAGCCGCTGGCGGACTCGATCTGCAAATTCGCCTTGCCATCGCCACCGGCGCGGCGCAGCCAAACCAGCCGATCACCGTTGCTGAGCGTCCAGTACTGCACCCGCTCGGCGTCGTAACGTTTTACCGCGACCACACTGCCTGCATGCTCGGCCTTGGGCAGTGGCGGCACCACAACGTGCGGCGCCGGCTTGGCTTCAGGCTGCGGTGCCGCCAGTGCAGCTACATCAATGCCGGCCAGTAGCGTTTGATAGCGCTCGACCGTGGGCAGCGCCAGCGCTTGCCCGTCTGGCGCGCTGAGTTGCAGCACCCGATCGTCACTATCGGTCCAGCGTTTTACCCGCTGGTTGATTTCCTCCAGGCGAATCGAATCGATCAGCCGCAGGCTGCTTTTGGCGATGGTACTGCGCGTTTGAATCGGTCGGTCAGCCTGGCTGGGGTCGCTCAACTGCTGCACCCAATCGGCGAAATCGCGGGCGTCGCCACGCGCCAGCATGTCGTCGGCGACCCGGCGCAGCTTGTCTTTCTCGCGGTCCAGGTCGCGCTGATAAAAACCATAACACCGCAGCCGCTGCACCTCGGTCAGCAAGCCTTGCAGCGCCTGTTCGTGCACCGACTGTTGCAACGACGCCGCCAGCGCCACCACCTCGGACTGCTGGCCAATCTGCACGCGCTGCATGGTATAGGCAGTGACGCCTTGCGGGCGCGGCTGGCGCTGCAGCTGGATCAACAGCATACGGGTGGCGATACGGTCGAGCAGGCGCTCGCGCTGCCCGTCAGCCGGGTCGACCTGATAGCGCCCACGGAACATCAGGTTGACCTGATAGCTGCCGCTCTCGCTGTCTTGCAGGCGAAAAACCTTGAGGCCGGGTTGCAGCCGCAGGTCGAGTTCGCGTGCGGGGATATCG
>JBCECW010000517.1:0-3490 GCA_039207785.1 Pseudomonas sp.
ACGGGGTGACGTTGGTGCTGGCGGTTGCCGCCAGTGTGTTTTTGTATTTGGCGGCCAAGCGCGATGAGGCCGAATGCATTGAGTTTTTTGGCGATGCGTACCGCGACTATATGCAGCGTACGAAGATGTTTGTGCCGTACCTGTTCTAACCCATTTCACCGTCGTCCTCGCGAAAGCGGGGATGACGGTGGACGGCCGACGGTAGGCTTAGCCCTTGCCCTTGGTGCGCACCATATTCGGCCCGCCGTTTTTCTCCAGGTGCTGGATGATGATGCTGCCTACGTCCTTGCCGGTGGTCACCTCAATACCCTCCAGGCCCGGCGAGGAGTTCACTTCCATCACCAGCGGGCCGTGGTTGGAGCGCAGGATATCCACCCCGGCCACCGATAGCCCCATGACCTTGGCCGCGCGAATGGCGGTCATGCGTTCTTCCGGGGTGATCTTGATCAGGCTGGCCGTGCCGCCACGGTGCAGGTTGGAGCGGAATTCGCCGGGCTTGGCCTGGCGCTTCATCGAGGCGATCACCTTGTCGCCCACCACAAAGCAGCGGATATCGGCGCCGCCGGCTTCCTTTATATATTCCTGCACCATGATGTTTTGCTTGAGGCCCATAAAGGCCTCGATCACCGACTCGGCGGCCTTCTCCGTCTCGCACAGCACCACGCCGATACCCTGGGTGCCTTCCCGCACCTTGATCACCAGCGGCGCGCCGTTGACCATGTGGATCAGGTCCGGGATGTCGTCCGGCGAGTGGGCGAAGCCGGTCACCGGCAGGCCGATGCCCTTGCGCGACAGCAGCTGCAGGGCGCGCAGCTTGTCACGCGAGCGGCTGATGGCGACCGACTCGTTGAGCGGGAACACGCCCATCATCTCGAACTGGCGCAGCACCGCGCAGCCATAGAAGGTCACCGAGGCGCCGATGCGCGGGATCACCGCGTCGAAGCCTTCCAGCGGCTTGCCACGGTAGTGGATCTGCGGCTTGTGGCTGGCGATGTTCATATAGGCGCGCAGGGTGTCGATCACTACCATTTCATGGCCACGGGCCTCGCCGGCTTCGACCAGGCGACGGGTGGAATACAGACGCGGGTTACGCGACAGCACAGCAATCTTCATGCAGCACCTGTGGCAGGGGTAGAGGAGGCCGGGAATACGGGTTTGTCTTGGATATAGCTAAGGCCCGGGTTGACCACCAATTGGCCTTCGACCAGGGCTTTGGAACCGAGCAGCAAGCGATAGCGCATGGCCTTGCGGCAGGCGAGGGTGAATTCCACCTGCCAGACCCGATCACCCAGGGCCAGGCTGGTGCGAATCACGTAACGGCTCTGGGTCTGACCGTTGGAACTCTTGATGGTTTTAACTGCAACAAGGGGCGCTTCGCAGTGGCGATGACGCAGTTGCACCAGAGTGCCCAGGTGGGCGGTAAAGCGTACCCAGCGTTCGCCATTGCGCTCGAAAGGCACGATATCGGTGGCGTGCAGGCTGGAGGTGCTGGCGCCGGTGTCGATCTTGGCGCGCAGGCCCGCCACACCGAGGTCGGGCAGGGCGATCCATTCTTTCAGGCCAATCACGGTGAGTTGGTCGAACGTCTTCAAATGCGGCAGTCCCCCAGAGGTCCACGGATTCTAGTCGTGCAGTATGACAACCGCATCCGCAGGTGATTGGTTAGAGTAAAGCGTCACGCAAATCCACAGGCTGTTTATGAAAGATACTGACGACAACAACAAAGTGCGCCTGGATAAATGGCTCTGGGCGGCGCGGTTCTACAAGACCCGGGCCCAGGCCAAAGAGGCGATCGATGGCGGCAAGGTGCATTGCCGTGGCGAGCGTTGCAAGCCGGGCAAGGAACCGAAGGTGGGCGATGAGTTGCAGATTCGTACCGGTTTCGACGAACGCACGGTGCTGGTGCAGGCCCTGTCGGCGGTGCGCCGTGGTGCGCCAGAAGCACAGCTGCTGTACAGCGAGACAGCCGATAGCATTGCCCGCCGCGAGGAGGCTGCGGCCCAGCGCAAAGCGGGCAACCTGGGCATAGAAACCGATGGCCGGCCAAGCAAGAAGCAGCGCCGGCAACTGTTCCAATTCCGTGGCGACCGCGGTCTATAGCCCTGCGCTTATAGACAAGACCCGCAGTTACGATAGAAAAGTCGCGCTTTGTGGCCTGCCGGCTTTGCGCATAAAATCGCCGGCCCTGGCAAAGGTTGCGAATTCGCTATGTCTGATTTTTCCCAACGCTTTATGTTCGACGACAGCGATGTGCGCGGCGAACTGGTGTCCCTCGGTGAGAGCTATGCCCATGTGCTGGCCAAACACCCCTACCCGGAACCGGTCGCGCAACTGCTCGGCGAACTGCTGGCCGCGGCGGCGCTGCTGGTTGGCACCCTGAAGTTCGATGGCCTGCTGGTGTTGCAGGCGCGCAGCTCCGGCGCCGTGCCGTTGCTGATGGTGGAATGCTCCAGTAACCGTGAGCTGCGTGGCATCGCCCGCTACCACGAAGAACAAGTAAGCGCCGACGCCGGCCTGCGTGAGCTGATGCCCGATGGCGTGCTGACGCTGATCGTCGACCCCGCCAAGGGGCAGCGTTATCAAGGGATTGTCGGCCTCGACGGAATCAATCTGTCGGAGTGCCTGTCTGACTACTTCGCGACATCCGAGCAACTGCCGACGCGCTTCTGGCTCAATGCCGATGGCCGCCGTGCCCGTGGTCTGCTGCTGCAGCAACTGCCGGCCGAGCGCATCACCGACGCCGAAGAGCGCGCCGCCAGCTGGCAGCACGTCACCGTGCTGGCCGATACCTTGAGTGCCGAAGAGCAGTTGGGTTTGGATAATCAGACCCTGCTGCACCGTCTCTACCACGAGGAAAACCTGCGCCTGTTCGATCCGCAACCGCTGCAATTCAAATGCAGCTGCTCGCGGGACCGCTCGGCCAACGCGCTGGTCAGCCTGGGCGAGCCGGATGCCGAGGCGCTGCTGCAGGAAAGCGGCGGCAGCATCGTGATCGACTGCCAGTTCTGCAACGAGCGCTATGCCTTCGATGCAGCGGATGTGGCGCAGTTGTTCGCCGGCGGCGGGGTGAAATCCCCGTCTGATACTCGGCACTGATAATGCAGGGCGTTCAGCGCCCAGTGAAAATGATCAGAGGCTGCACCTGATTTGTGCTTTCTGGCATAATCCGGCCACTTTTTTACATGTAGTAGTTTTTTGATCGTTACTACAAAACGTTTGGAGGCTCGGCTCAGGCCGACAGGGACCCCATATGACGCAAGCCAATAACGCCGTTTACACCGACATTAGCGCCGCCCAACTGGTTGAAGAAGCCATCCGTCGTGGCGAAGGTGAACTTGCCGCCAACGGTTCGCTGGTGGTTCGCACCGGTCACCGCACTGGCCGCTCGCCAGTCGACCGTTTTATCGTTGACGAGCCAGGCACTTCGGCTGCCATCGCCTGGGGCCCAATCAACCGTAAATTCCCTGCTGACAAGTTCGATGCCCTGTGG
>JBCECW010000518.1:0-3487 GCA_039207785.1 Pseudomonas sp.
GGCCTGTACCGCAAGGCCTACCCCGGCGTCACCCTGCGCGACACCCTGGGCGTCGGCAAAGCGGCTACGCGCGCCTGGCGCCAGTACGTATAGGGGCCGCCGCGATGAAGGAAATCAAAATCCTCACGCCCATTGGCATGCTCGGTTATGGCGTGCCCGAGGCGGATTTCGAAGCAGGGCTGGAGGCGGGCGCCGATGTGGTGATCGTTGACTCTGGCTCGACCGATCCCGGCCCCTATCAGTTGGGCCTGGGCGACTCGTTGGCCAAGCCCGAAGCCTATATGCGTGACCTGCGCATCATGCTCAAGGGCTGTGTGCCGCGTCGGGTGCCGATCCTGATCGGCTCGGCGGGCGGCCCGGGTACCGCCGAGCATGTCGATGCCATGGTGCAGAGCATCCAGCGCATTGCTGGTGAACTGGGCGCCCGGCTGAAAATCGTGGCCATCTATGCCGATGTCGATCCCGCGCTGGTCAGCGAGCGTTTTGCCGCCGGGCGTATCCAGCCCTGTGCGTCGGCGCCGGTACTGACCCAGGACGATATCGACCAGTCGGTGCATATCGTCGCGCAAATGGGCGCCGAGCCGATCTACAAGGTGCTGTGCGAACACCCGGATGTGGATGTGATTGTCGCCGGCCGTGCCTACGACCCGGCGCCCTTTGCCGCGTTCTGCATGCTGCATGGCATCGACCCGGGCATCTACTGGCATATGGGCAAGATCATGGAATGCGGCGGCGTATGTGCCGAGCCCAAGGGCAAGGCGATCCTCGCCACCGTGCGGGCCGACAGCTTTGACCTGGAGCCGATCAACCCGGCGGAGCGCTGCACGCCCACCTCGGTGGCCGCCCATACCCTGTATGAAAAAAGCCGGCCCGATCTGCTCGCCGGTCCCGGTGGGGTATTGGACCTGCGCAGCTCGCGTTATGAGGCGCTGGATGAGCGTCGTGTGCGTGTTAGCGGCAGCGTCTTCCGCCCCTCGGCCAACTACGAAGTGAAGCTGGAAGGCGCTGCGCTGGAGGGCTACCGCACGATCTTTATCGGTGGCGTACGTGACCCGATCCTGGTGGGCATGATCGACAAGGCATTGCTCGGTATTCGCCAGTACCTGCAGGGCTATTACCCGCAGATCGGCAGCGGTGAAGCGCAGATCAATTTCCATGTGTATGGCAAACACGCGGTGATGGGCGAGCGCGAACCGTTGCGCCACCAGCAGCCTCACGAGGTGGGCATTGTCGGCGAAGTCACCGCGCCCACCCAGGCACTGGCCAATGCCATTTGCAGCACCGCGCGCATTGCCATGTTGCATATGCCGTACCCCGGCCAGCTGGCCACCGGGGGCAATTTCGCCATCCCGTTGAACCCGCCGGAAAACCCTATTGGCCCGGTGTGTCGCTTCTCGCTCTATCACCTGATGGAGCTGCAGTCGCCGCTTGAGGTGTTCCCCTTCCAGGTGCTGGAGGCGCAGGCATGAGTGCGTTGAAAAATCTGGCCCAGGTCATTCGCAGCAAAAATGCCGGGCCCTTCGAAATCACCTTCGACGTGATCTTTGCCGACCCGGCGGTGTACCAGCGCGTGCGCGACAGTGGCGTGCTGACCCCGGAGCTGGTTACCCAGCTGTACCGCGTGCCGCCTGGCGACCTGCTGACCTTTATGTTTTTCGAGCCGGCGCTGGCGTTCAAATTCACCCTCAAGCGCCACGGCAACCAGGGCGGCGTTGGCGAGCGCGACACCTTTGGCGCGCAGCAGCATGCGCCGTTGCTGGATATCGAGATTCCCTGAATGGCGCCGTCTTTTCACGCGCCCTTACAAGACCAATAGCGGGAGATTTTTATGAGCAGCCACCAAGCACCGTTGACCCCCACCGACTCCGAACGCATGGCCGAATTCGCCCTGCAGCTGGACCTCGACGCCATCCCGGCCGACGTACAGATGCTGGCCAAGGAACACTTGCTGGATGTGCTGGGCATTGCCTTGGCGTCTTCCAGTTTTGAGTTTGGCCGTGTTGCCGTGGAAGGCGTACGTGCCCTGGGTAATGGCAATGAAGCCACGGTGCTCGGTTCGGGCGAACGCCTGCCGGCCACCTCGGCCGCCCTGGCCAATGGCATCCTGGCCCATAGCCTGGATTTTGATGACACCCATATCGGCGCGATCTACCACGCCAGCGCGCCGGCATTGGCGGCGGCCTTGGCCGCCGGGCAAGCCAATGGCGCCAGCGGCCGCGAGGTGCTGACGGCCTTTATCATCGCCCTGGAAATTGGTTGCCGGCTGGGCACTGGTGCCGCCGGCAAATTGCACGGTCGTGGTTTTCACCCGACGGCACTGTGCGGCACTTTTGCTGCGGCGGCAGCGGCGGGGCGGCTTAGCAAGGTCTCGCAGCCGGCGCTGGTGTCAGCCCTGGGCCTGTGCGGCAGCATGGCCGCCGGCATTCTCGAAGTCGGGCAGTCGTGGCTTAAGCGTTTGCATCCGGGCTGGGCCGCCCATGGCGGTTTGAGTTCGGTGGCCTTGGCGCGCGTAGGTTTTCTTGGCCCGAACACGGTGTTCGAAGGCGGCCACGGTTTTTATGCCACCCATGTGCAAGCAGTGCCCAGCGGCGAGCAGTCGCCGGCCCATGGTTTGGGTGACAGCTGGCAAACCCTGGGCATCGCCCTCAAACCGTATCCGTGCTGCCACTTTATCCACGGGTTTGTCGACGCAGCCTTGCAGCTACGTGGCCAGTTCGAGTTGGGCGAGATCGAACGGATCGACTGCCCGCTCACCGCCATGATTCACCCATTGGTGGGCGCTCCGCGTGAGCGTTGCATCCGTCCGCCGACCATTTATGCCGCGCTGTTCAGCGTCAACTATGTGGTGGCATTGGCACTGCTTAAAGGCCGTGTCGACCTGGCAGCGTTCTATGACGAGCCCATCGATGACCCCGAGGTGTTGGCCCTGGCCGCCAAGGTGTATTGCGTGGACGACCCGGCCAGCGACTTCCCCAAACACTTTCCCGGCGAAGTCATCGTCACCCTCAGAGATGGCCGCGTGCTGCGTTACCGCCAGCCCACCAGCCTGGGCACGCCCGAGGTGCCGCTGTCGCGTGAACAGATCGAGGCCAAGTTCTACGCCAACGCCACCCGTGCCATCAGCCGCGAGGCGGCCGAGCAGGTGGTGCAGCAGGTGTACCAACTGGAGCAGGCCAAGTCGCTGGACGCCTTGATGGCGCTTACCCGCCGTCAGTGAGTTGTAACGGCCCGCCAGCAGGCGGGCCGACCCAGAACAATAAAAGAGCAGGAGTACTGCTATGCGTGACAGCGCGCTCTACGGCACCGCCGATGCGACGTCCACCCCGGCCATGGCTACGGTCACGGCCGGCAATATTGCCGCGCGGCTCGACCGCCTGCCGGCCACCCGCTCGGTGTGGGGCATGGTGCTGATGTTGGCATTGGGATCGTTCTTCGAGTTCTACGAAATCTTTTCCACTGCCTATGTGATGCCGGGCCTGATCCAGAG
>JBCECW010000519.1:0-3486 GCA_039207785.1 Pseudomonas sp.
GTCTTAATCCGCGCGCCACGGCGGCTTTCCACACCCATATGCCCAACGCCACGGCACTGTGCATGCTCGAAGGCGAGCCTTTTGTCTGGGCCGGGCAAACGGCGTTGAAGTTCTACGGCCGGCTGGCGGTGGATGAGCATTACAACGGCCTGGCCCTGGACTATGCCGAAGGCGAACGAATTGCCCGCGCGGCCGGTGATGCCGATGTGGTGATGCTGAAAAACCATGGCCCGCTGGTGCTGGGGCCGAGCATTGCCGAGGCTTGGGACGACCTCTATTACCTGGAACGCGCCGCCGAGGTGCAGCTCAAGGCCATGAGCAGCGGACGGCCGTTAAAAGCCGTGCCCGCCGAAATTGCCAAGGCTGCGGGCGAACAGATGTTGATCGGCAATGCCGAGAGTGCGCGGTTGCATCTGGATAGCGTCAAACGCCAGCTCGCCAAAACCGAGCCCGAGTTCGCCGCGTAACTTAAATCGCCACCAACCCGCGTACGCCGTCGGCTTCCATGGTCTCGCCACGGCCTTGTTGCACGATCTCGCCGCGGGACATCACCAGGTACTGGTCGGCCAGTTCGGCGGCAAAGTCGTAGAACTGTTCCACCAGCAAAATGGCCATATCGCCACGCTCGGCGAGCTTCTTGATTACCACGCCAATCTCTTTGATCACCGAGGGCTGAATGCCTTCGGTGGGCTCGTCGAGAATCAACAGGCGTGGGTTGCTGGCCAGGGCCCGACCAATAGCCAGCTGCTGTTGCTGGCCGCCGGAGAGGTCGCCGCCACGGCGTTGTTTCATTTCCTTGAGCACGGGAAATAGCTCGTAGATAAACGCTGGCACTTCCTTGGCTTGCGAGCCGGGGAAACGCGACAGGCCCATCAGCAGGTTTTCTTCCACGGTCAGGCGGCCGAAGATTTCCCGCCCTTGCGGCACATAGGCGATACCGGCGTGCACACGCTGGTGCGGCTTGAACGCGGTGATGGCTTTGCCTTCCCACTGCACGGCGCCTTCCTTGGACGGGATCAGGCCCATCAGGCATTTGAGCAGGGTGGTCTTGCCCACGCCGTTGCGGCCGAGCAGGCAGGTAACCTCACCCACCTTGGCCTCGAACGACAGGCCGCGCAGGATATGACTGCCGCCGTAGAACTGGTGGAGCTTTTCGACTTGGAGCATGGGGTTGTCCTTAATCGTTGTGCGTGGGCGGGGGTTTAAAACCCTCTCCCCCGGCCCCTCTCCCGCAAGCGGGCAGAGGGGAGCAAAACAAACCGCGATCAGTCCCCTCTGCCCGCTTGCGGGAGAGGGTTAGGGAGAGGGCTTTGCCCTTAGCGCCCGAGATAAACCTCAATCACCCGCTCATCCGCCTGCACCTCGGCCAACGAGCCTTCGGCCAGTACGCTGCCCTGATGCAGCACGGTCACATGGTCGGCGATGGAGCCGACAAAGCCCATGTCGTGCTCCACCACCATCAGCGAGTGTTTGCGCGCCAGGGATTTGAACAGCTCGGCGGTGAATTCGGTTTCGGCATCGGTCATGCCCGCCACCGGTTCGTCCAGCAGCAACAGTTGCGGGTCTTGCATCAGCAACATGCCGATTTCCAGAAACTGTTTCTGCCCGTGGGACAACAACCCGGCCATGCGATGGCGCGAGGTTTGCAGCTTGATGGTGGCCAGCACTTCGTCGATACGGTCGCGCTGCTGGCCGCTGATTTTGGCGCGCAGGCTGGCCCATACCGACTTGTCGGTTTTTAGCGCCAGCTCGAGGTTTTCAAACACGCTCAGGGCTTCGAACACCGTGGGTTTCTGGAACTTGCGGCCAATGCCGGACTGGGCGATCTGCACTTCGCTCATGCGCGTCAGGTCCAGGGTTTCGCCAAAGTAGGCCTTGCCGTTATCGGGTCGGGTCTTGCCGGTGATCACGTCCATCATGGTGGTCTTGCCGGCGCCGTTGGGGCCGATGATGCAGCGCAACTCACCGACGCCGATATACAGGCTGAGATTGGTCAGGGCCTTGAAGCCGTCGAAGCTGACGTTGATATCTTCCAGGGTCAGGATGGTGCCGTGGCGCACATCCAGGCCCTCGCCGGCGACGCGACCGAGGCCAATGGCGTCGCGGCTGGTGCCGGCGTCGCTGTTGGGGTTGTAGGCTGGCTCAAGCATAAATTCGGGTACCGGAGTGGCGCGCATTTACTGTTCTCCCTTTTTCCGCAGCAGGCCGATCACGCCCTTGGGCAGGTACAGCGTCACCACGATAAACAGGGCCCCCAGGGCGAACAGCCAGTACTCCGGGAAGGCCACGGTGAACCAACTCTTCATGCCGTTGACGATACCGGCGCCGAGGATCGGGCCGATCAGGCTGCCGCGCCCGCCCAGGGCCACCCATACGGCGGCTTCGATGGAGTTGGTCGGCGACATTTCGCTGGGGTTGATAATCCCCACCAGCGGCACATACAAGGCCCCGGCCAGCCCGCACAACACGGCGCTCAATACCCAGATAAACAGCTTGTAGCCACGTGGGTCGTAGCCACAGAACATCAGGCGGTTTTCCGCATCGCGCAGGGCGGTGAGTACCCGGCCGAATTTGCTTTTCGCCAGGCGCCAGCCCAGCAGCAGGCTGCCGGTAAGCAACGCGACAATCGCCAGGAACAGCACCGTGCGCGTGCCTTGTGCGGTGATCTCAAAGCCCAGGATGGTGCGAAAGTTGGTAA
This sequence comes from Pseudomonas sp., assembly GCA_039207785.1. Classification (GTDB taxonomy): domain Bacteria; phylum Pseudomonadota; class Gammaproteobacteria; order Pseudomonadales; family Pseudomonadaceae; genus Aquipseudomonas. Next base: position 2,699 of record JBCECW010000519.1, read on the forward strand.
AGCCGTTGTTGCCGCCAAAGCCGGTTTCGTTGCGGAAAAACAGCAGCATGCCGGCGAAGGTCAGGGCCTGGGTCATGATCGAGAAATACACGCCCTTGATCCGCGAGCGGAAGGCGAAAAAGCCGAAGACCAGCGCCAGCAAGCCCGGCGCCAGCACCACCAGGCACAGGGCCCAGAGGAAATGCTGGGTACCGGCCCAGTACCACGGCAGCTCGGTCCAGGACAGAAACACCATAAAGGCCGGCAGGCCATCCCCGGCACTTTCGCGCATCAGGTACATGCCCATGGCGTAGCCGCCGAGGGCGAAGAACAGGCCATGGCCCAGCGACAGCAGGCCGGCGTAACCCCACACCAGGTCCAGCGCCAGGGCGACGATGGCGTAGCACAGGATCTTGCCCACCAGCGTCAGGGTATAGGCCGAGACTTGCAGCGGGTTATCGGCCGGCAGCAGGTGCAGCAACGGCAGGATGATCAGGATGGCGAGCACCACGGCGCCAATGCCGAGGCTCAGTTTGGGGCCGGCTTTCTGCGCCAGCGTAAGGCTGATTGGCTGGTTCAATCGATCACCCGACCTTTGAGTGCGAAGAGGCCCTGCGGACGTTTCTGAATAAACAGAATGATCAACGCGAGGATAAGGATCTTGCCCAGTACGGCACCGATCTGCGGCTCGAGAATCTTGTTGGCGATGCCCAGGCCAAAGGCCGCCATCACGCTACCGGCCAACTGGCCGACACCGCCGAGCACCACCACCAGGAACGAGTCGATGATGTAGCTCTGGCCGAGGTCCG
>JBCECW010000520.1:0-3470 GCA_039207785.1 Pseudomonas sp.
CAACCCCCTACACGACTCCTCCATTCGGCCTTCGCCCAAGGGGCGGGTGGATCAAGATCAAAGGCCCCTCTCCCCAGCCCTCTCCCGCAAGCGGGAGAGGGGGCAGGTTGCACGCGGCTTTCGGCCTTTCGTCACCCCTCGCCCGCTTGCGGGAGAGGGGCCGGGGGAGAGGGGCCGTTGATCTTGATCTGCCCGCCCCTTGGGCGAAGGCCGAATGGAGGAGTCGTGTAGGGGGTTGAGCCGCCGGGAGCGGCGAAAGGCAGAGACGGGCCATGGATGGCCCGTTCTGCCGGCCCCCGGAGCGGCGAGGGAATGAGGGAAGTCGGAGCGCAGCGGAGACCCGAGGTAGGGGCAAGGCTTTTTGGTTTCTTTTGTGGCGACTGACAAAAGAAACTCGCGCGTAAGGCGCGAAACAAAACGCCCAGCGCACGCGGTAAAGAAGAAAAACAAAGTCGTAAAAGCCAACGACCGGCGCGTAAAACGGCGCCAACCGTTTTACCTAAACGTACTGCTCACCACCCCCGCCTCAATCACCTTCGCCTCAATCACTTTCTCACTGCCCAGATTACGTACCCGAATCACATCCCCCAACTGCCCATTCCCCAGCGCCTCACCTACCGCCCGCGCCTGAATGCCATCCTGCGTGGCACGTATCTCCACCTGCTGCCCGCGCTTAACCAACACCGCCCCGGTGAGCAGCGCCGGGCTCAATAGCTGCCCCTCCCGCACCCGGCGCTTGGCACTCAACCCCAGCACCTGCTGCACCTGCACAAAATACCCCCGCGTCGCCTTGGCGATATTTACCGGCTGCAGCTGAACATCCGTTGCCGTAATGCTCTGCCCACGTTCGAGCACCGAACTGGCAAATACCACCGGCACAAACACCGTGGCCACACTGCTGGCATTGACCTTCCAACCGCCGCCATCCGCACAACTAACCACAAAACGCTGGCGCACCAACGGCGAGGGATCGTCCCCGCTGCGCTTCACCACCAGCGGCTGTTTACACACCTGCCCCGGCAACGCGCTGGGCAATTCGTGCTGCACCTGCACCTGCGGTTTTTGCCAGCCCTGTTGCGTGGCCAACGGCGCAACCAACTGCTGTAGCTGTTGAGTCAGCGCCTGCTCGATCTGTTGCCGTACGTTGTCCTCGGCATGGCCAACAGCACTTATGCCGAGCAGGAGGAAGAGAGCGGAAATGGCCCTTCCGCATCGCCGTAAAAACGGACCCGAAAGCGGAAGTTCAGCGCCTTTTTTGCTTTCGATGAGTTTTGAATTATTCAATTAAATCAGCCAGATACGGTTGTTTTAGCAGCCCGGCACGGTTCGTGCTCTAGCCCTGCCAGCAAACGATGCACAGAGGGTTGGGCAAATGAGTATACGGGTTGATGAAGCGCTGGGCGTGCACGTACGTGCGCTCGGTTTACGCATGCAGCGTAGCGAAATTCTGGCGGCCAACCTGGCCAACGAAGACACCCCGGGCTTCAAGGCGCGCGATATCGATTTCGCTGGTGAGATGGCGCGTCTGGATAACAGCAGCGGCTCGCCATTGATGGCCAGCACCTCATCGGCCGACGCCTTGAAGTACCGCGTGCCCACCCAGCCTTCGCAGGATGGCAACTCGGTGGAACTGAGCGTCGAGCAGGCGGAGTTCTCCCGCAACTCGATGGATTTCCAGACCAGCCTGACCTTTCTCAGCATGAAATTCCGCGGCCTTAAACAAGCCATCGAAGGACGGTAAAGCCCATGGCATTTGATTCGATCTACCGCATCGCCGGCTCGGCGATGAATGCGCAAACCGTGCGCCTCAATACCGTGGCCTCCAACCTGGCTAACGCCGACTCGGCCGCCACCAGCGCCGAGGATGTGTACCAGGCGCGCAAGCCGATGTTTGCCGCGGTGTATGAAAACGGTGAGCTCAGCCGCGACGCCGGTATGGGCGGCGCCCATGTGCAGGTGCTGGACGTGGTGCAGTCCGGGCGTGACCCGCAGCGCCGCTACGAACCGGGCAACCCGCTGGCCGACCGCGATGGCTACGTGTTCTACCCCGACGTCAACGAGATCGAAGAGATGACCGACATGATGTCGGCCTCGCGCAGTTTCGAAACCAACGTCGAAGTGCTCAACCGTGTGAAAAGCATGCAGCAGGGTCTGCTGAAACTGGGAGATGCCTGATGGCCAGCGTCGGTTCTACAAGCAATAACACCACCACCAACAGCAACGACACGGCGCTGCCGAGTGCGGCGGTAAACCTCAACGATGTCTCCGAGCTGCAGAACAACTTCATCAGCCTGATGGTGGCCCAGGTGCAGTACCAGGACCCCACCAACCCGGTGGACAGCTCGCAGTTTATCAACCAGTACTCGGCGCTCTCCCAGGTGCAGAGCCTGGAGAACCTCAACACCATCCAGAAGAACAGCCTGGTGCTCTCCGACAACCTGCAAAACCTCACGGCCGCCGGCCTGGTGGGGCAGCAGGTGATGGTCTCGGCCGACAGCGTGCAGCTCGACGGCGTCAGCCTCAATGGCCAGGCCAAGCTGGAACACGCCTCGTCCACCACCACGCTGCAGCTGACCAACGCTGCCGGGGTGGTCAAGGAAGTGCAGCTGGGGCCGCAGGAAGCCGGCCTGATGAGCTTTGCCATCGACCCCGAGGCGCTTGGCCTGCCGGCCGGCAAGTACGAGGTGGCGATCAAGACCAGCAGTGGCGAAAGCCCCAAGGTGGAGATCGGCGGGGTGGTCAGCAATGTACGCGTCAGCAGTGAAGGCCCGGTGCTGGAGGTTGAAGGTATTGGCTCGGTGCCGTTCTACAACATCGTTGAGTTCGGCGCCGGCACCCGCACGGCCTGGGTCCTTTTTCCCATTTCCAAGGTGACCTTTTATGAGCTTTAACATTGCCCTGACCGGCCTGAATGCGGTGAGCGACCAACTCGATACCGTCAGCAACAACATCGCCAACGTCGGCACTGTCGGCTTCAAATCCTCGCGCACCGAGTTTGGCAGCGTATACGCCGACAGCCAGGCCATGGGCGTGGAAGTGCTCGGCAATACCCAGAGCATCAGCCTCGGCGGCTCGCTGACTTCCACCAGCCGCAGCCTCGACCTGGCGATTTCCGGCGGTGGTTTTTTCGTGGTGAAAAGCAGCACCGGCGAGCAGCAGTACACCCGCGCCGGGGTGTTTGGCACCGACACCGCCAACTATGTGGTTAACAGCTCCGGCCAGCGCCTGCAGGGTTACCCCACCGATGCCGACGGCAATCTGCTGACCGGCACCATCAGCGACCTGCAGCTGAAAACCGGCAGCCTGCCGGCCAAGGCCACCGACAGCCTGAGCTTTGTCGCCAACCTGGACGCCGATGAAAACGTGCCGGCGGCGGCTTTCGATGTCACCGACGCGGCCACCTATAACTCCACTTACACCACCAAGGTGTTCGACTCCCAGGGCAAGGAACACACCCTGACCCAGTACTT
>JBCECW010000521.1:0-3467 GCA_039207785.1 Pseudomonas sp.
GCTCAGGACCTTGTCGATCAGGCCGTAATTGACCGCCACTTCACCACTCATGAAGTTGTCGCGGTCGGTATCACGGGCGATGACGTCAATCGGTTGACCGGTATGGTGCGCCAGAATCTGGTTCAGACGATCACGGATAGTGAGGATTTCACGGGTGTGGATCTCGATATCCGAAGCCTGGCCCTGGAAGCCGCCCAGCGGCTGGTGAATCATCATGCGCGAATGCGGCAGGCAGTAACGCTTGCCCGCAGCGCCGCCAGCCAGCAGCAAGGCGCCCATGCTGCAAGCTTGGCCGATGCAGATGGTGGACACGTCAGGCTTGATGAACTGCATGGTGTCGTAGATCGACATACCTGCAGTCACGGAGCCGCCTGGCGAGTTGATATAGAGGTGAATGTCTTTGTCCGGGTTTTCCGCTTCCAGGAACAGCAGCTGCGCTGCTACCAGGTTGGCCATGTAGTCTTCGACCGGGCCGATCAGGAAAATCACGCGCTCCTTGAGCAAGCGCGAGTAGATGTCATAAGCACGTTCGCCACGGGCGGACTGCTCGATAACCATAGGCACCAAACCACCAGCGGCCTGGATGTCATGCGATTGCGGCATAAAAGGATTACTGGACATGTATCCGACGCTCCCTAGCTTTGTCATGTCTCAAATACACATAAGCCAGCACGAAGGCTGGCTTATGGTTGCTCGTACGACGGTAGGGGTCAGGCTGCTTGTGGAGCTTCTGCCGGCTTGACCGCTTCTTCGTAAGAGACCTGCTTATCGGTCACATTGGCCTTCTGCAGGACAGTATCTACAACTTGTTCTTCCAGTACAACCGAACGGACTTCGTTCAGTTGCTGGTCGTTTTTGTAGTACCAGGACACGACTTGCTCAGGCTCTTGGTAGGCCGAAGCCATTTCCTGAATCATTTCGCGAACACGGGCTTCGTCAGGCTTGAGTTCGAATTGCTTGACCACTTCAGCCACGATCAGACCCAGCACGACACGACGCTTGGCTTGTTCTTCGAACAGCTCGGCCGGCAGTTGGTCTGGCTTGATGTTGCCGCCGAACTGCTGCACAGCCTGCACGCGCAGACGGTCGACTTCGTTGCTCAGCAGGGCTTTTGGCACTTCGATCGGGTTGGCAGCCAGCAGGCCTTCCATCACTTGGTTCTTAACCTTGGACTTGATGGCCTGACGCAGTTCACGCTCCATGTTCTTGCGAACTTCGGCGCGGAAGCCTTCCAGACCGCCTTCCTTGATACCGAACAGGGCGAAGAAATCGTCGTTCAGCTCAGGCAGTTTCGGCTCGGCAACGCTGTTCACGGTAACGGTGAACTCGGCTTCTTTACCGGCCAGTTCCAGGTTCTGGTAGTCGGCTGGGAAAGTCAGCTTCAGCACGCGCTCTTCGCCTGCTTTGGCGCCTTCCAGGCCGTCTTCGAAGCCTGGGATCATGCGGCCGGAACCGATAACCAGCTGGGTGCCTTTGGCGGAGCCGCCAGCGAAGGCCTCGCCGTCAACCTTGCCAACGAAGTCGATGTTGACCTGGTCGTCTTTCTGCGCGGCGCGCTCAGCGGTTTCGAAACGGGTGTTCTGCTTGCGCAGGATTTCCAGCATGTTGTCGAGGTCGGCATCAGCGACTTCGGCTTGCAGGCGCTCGATAGCGATGCTGTCAAAACCGGCAACCTGGAATTCGGGGAATACTTCGAAAGTGGCGACGTATTCGAGGTCTTTGCCTTTTTCGAAGGTTTTTGGCTCAACGGCTGGGTTGCCAGCTGGGTTCAGCTTTTGCTCGACCACGGCTTCGTAGAAGGTGGCCTGGATCAGATCGCTCAGGGCTTCCTGGCGAGCAGCGTCTTCGTAACGCTGACGGATAACGCTCATCGGCACCTTGCCAGGGCGGAAGCCCGGCACTTTGGCACGGCGTGCAGTCTGCTGCAGACGCTTGTTTACTTCGGTCTCGATGCGTTCAGCAGGAACGCCAATGGTCATACGACGCTCAAGAGCGGAAGTATTTTCAACAGAAACTTGCATGGATATTCCTCGTTGCACAGACGTTAGCCGGCCGTTTCCGGCCCCAGAATCAAGGGCATGCATTCTAGTGGCGAAAACTCAAGAAGTCACCACACAGCTCGACACTGGAAAAAACGGTCTGAAATGCCCTACGTAAATAGCCCTTCTATATAAAGAAGGGACTGATCGGAACAGCACCCGCAGGCGCCTTGCGGCTAGCCACCCAGCTCGGCAGAGATACCGGCAGCGGCTGCTTTGACGGGCTGGATCAGCGCCTGCATTTTTTCCAGCGACATATAAGGCACCGTGCTGGCCACGCTGATGGCCGCCACGATCCGTCGGCTGGCATCACGCACCGGCGCCGCCACGCAGCGGATCGACGGCTCGTTGTCCTCCAGATCGAAGGCATAGCCCCCTGCCCCGTACTCCAGCATGCGCTGCTGGAACTGTTCCCAGGTTGGCTCGACGTGATCGGGCCACAGTGGATTCTTGCCACCCGCCGGCAGGCTGACCTGATACAAGCGCTGCCACTCGGCCACCGAACAGTCGAGCATCAGCGCCTTGCCAATACCGGTACGCGCCAGGGGCATGCGGTGGCCGACCCGTGAGCGCATTTCCGGGCCGTTACGCCCAGGGTTCTTGTGCAGATAGAGCACGTCGTCGTCTTCACGAATCGCCAGGTGAATGGTGTCGCCGGTGGCGGCCGACAACTGATCGAGAAACGGCGTCGCCAGCGTCACCAGCGGCAGCGCTTCGCGAGCCTGAAAGCCTAGCTCGATCAATTTCGGCCCCAGCAGGTAGCCCACCTGCGGCACCACCCGCAGGTAACGCTCGTCCACCAGGCAACTGGCCAGACGGTGCGTGGTGCTGCGCGTAGTGCCGATCAACTGGGCAATCTGCTTGAGATCCCGCGCGCCACTGGCCACGGCGTGCACCAAGCCCAGGCCACGCAACAGGGTCTGGGTGCCGGTGGGGGCATCCTTTGGGTTTTTTCCGTCGTCGTCCTGCATACCAGACCTTATTAGGGAGACTGCGGGCAGCATTATGGCCGTTTGCCGCTATCGCTGCCCATGCGCTTATCGCTGCTTCAACCGGTCGATGATCACCGCAATCAGCAGGATCGAGCCGCGGATTACATATTGGTAGAAGGTGTCGATATTTTTCAGGTTCATCGCGTTTTCGATAATGGCCAGGATCAACACCCCAGCGATCACATGGCGCACCATGCCGATGCCGCCGCTCAGCGACACCCCGCCAAGTACGCAGGCAGAAATCACCGTCAGTTCGAACCCCTGGCCGATCATCGGCTGGCCGGAGGTCATGCGCGAGGCCAGGATCACCCCGGCCAGTGCGCCGATCAGGCCATGGGCGGCAAAGATGATGATCTTGGTGCGGTCCACCTGCACCCCGGCCAACAGCGCCGCTTCCTGGTTACCACCGATGGACAGGGTATTGCGCCCGTAGGTG
>JBCECW010000522.1:0-3466 GCA_039207785.1 Pseudomonas sp.
GCCTAGTAGAGTGCAAAACCCTGGCATACACTTAAGCCCAGGCTCTCAAGAGTGTTGACCATGACCGAGCTGGCGCGCCTTAAGTTCTATGCCACTCAACCCCATCCGTGCAGCTACCTGCCCGACGAACAAGCCACCACGCTGTTCCTCGACCCCAGTCAGCCCATGGATGTAGAGGTGTATGCCGAACTTTCGGAAATGGGTTTTCGCCGCAGCGGCGACCACCTCTATCGCCCCCACTGCCAAGGCTGCACCGCCTGCGTGCCGGCGCGCATTCCAGCGGCACTGTTCCAGCCCAATCGCCAGCAGCGGCGCATTCTCAAGCGCAACGAGAACCTGCAGGTACGCGCCGTACGGCCGAACTTCAACGAAGAGTATTACGCCCTCTACGCCCGCTATATCGAACAGCGCCATGCCGATGGCGATATGTACCCGCCCAACCGCGACCAGTTCACTACTTTCCTGGTGCGCGACCTGCCCTTCTCGCGCTTTTATGAGTTCCGCCTGGATGGCCGCCTGGTCGCCATCGCGGTCACCGACGTACTGCCCAATGGCCTTTCGGCGGTTTATACCTTTTATGATCCCGACGAAGAGCGCCGCAGCCTGGGGCGCTACGCCATCCTCTGGCAGATCGGCGAAACTCGCCGGATAGGGCTGCACGCGGTGTATCTGGGCTACTGGATCAAGAGCTGCCGCAAGATGAATTACAAGACCCAGTACCGCCCCATCGAGCTGTTCGTCAACCAACGCTGGATAACCCTCACCTGAATCCCTTGGCGGCGCGGCCTGTTTTCGGGCACAATGCAGCCCGCTTTTGCCTGGCTGCCAGTTGCACCGGGCCATTCATTGGATACCGAGGGCTTTACTGCATGTCGAAAGAAGACAGCTTCGAAATGGAAGGCACTGTCGTCGACACCCTGCCAAACACCATGTTTCGCGTGGAGTTGGAAAATGGGCACGTCGTAACCGCGCACATCTCCGGAAAGATGCGCAAGAACTACATCCGCATTCTTACCGGTGACAAAGTACGTGTTGAATTGACGCCGTACGATCTGAGCAAAGGCCGCATCACTTACCGCGCGCGCTAAGCCAGTAGCCAAAAAAATGCCCAGCTTATGCTGGGCATTTTTGTTGGCGTGGCTTTATTGCGCCGGGCGCTAACCCGGCGCAACAGTGGGCTAGGCCATTTCGGCGGTGGTTTCGAACTCGAAGGTCATCTCGCCGTCCTGCACGTCGACGTGAACCACGCCGCCATGTTCGGCCAGCTCGCCAAACAGAATTTCTTCTGCCAGCGGACGTTTGATCTTGTCCTGGATCAGACGCGCCATTGGGCGTGCACCCATTTGCGTGTCGTAACCACTGCTAGCCAGCCAGTTGCGCGCCGCGTCGCTGACTTCCAGCGTGACGTGCTTGTCCTCGAGTTGCGCTTGCAGCTCGGTGAGGAACTTGTCGACCACGCTCTTGATCACTTCGTGGCTCAGGCGGCCGAACTGGATAATGGTATCCAGGCGGTTTCTGAACTCCGGCGTGAAGCTCTTCTTGATCACTTCCATGGCGTCGGTGGAGTGGTCCTGATGGGTAAACCCGATCGAGGCCCGCGAAGCCGTTTCGGCACCGGCGTTGGTGGTCATGATCAGAATCACGTTGCGGAAGTCCGCCTTGCGGCCGTTGTTATCGGTCAGCGTGCCGTGGTCCATCACTTGCAGCAGCAAGTTGAAGACTTCCGGATGCGCCTTCTCGATTTCATCGAGCAGCAATACGCAATGCGGCATCTTGGTGATGGCTTCGGTGAGCAGGCCGCCCTGGTCGAAACCGACATAACCCGGAGGCGCGCCGATCAAGCGGGAAACGGTATGGCGCTCCATGTACTCGGACATATCGAAACGCACCAGCTCGATCCCCATGGCCTTGGCCAGCTGCCGTGCGGCTTCGGTTTTACCCACACCGGTAGGCCCGGCGAACAGGAACGAACCGACCGGCTTGTCCGGCGACTTAAGGCCGGCGCGGGACAGTTTGATGGCGGTAGCCAGCGAGTCGATTGCCGCATCCTGACCAAACACCGTCAGTTTCAGGTCACGCTCGAGGTTACGCAGCAGCTCTTTGTCCGAACTGGTGACGTGCTTCGGCGGAATCCGCGCGATTTTCGCCACGATATCCTCGACATGCTCGACCTCGATGCGCGCCACGCGCTTTTCCGCCGGCTGCAGGCGCTGGTAAGCGCCGGCTTCGTCGATCACGTCGATGGCCTTGTCGGGCATATGGCGGTCATTGATATAGCGCGAGGCAAGCTCGGCGGCGGCGCGCAGCGATTCGTCGCTGTACTCCAGGCCGTGGTGCTGCTCGAAACGGCCTTTCAGGCCACGCAGGATACCGATGGTGTCCTCCACCGACGGCTCGGTGACATCGACTTTCTGGAAGCGCCGCGCCAGGGCACGGTCTTTTTCGAAGATGCCGCGAAACTCCTGGAAGGTGGTGGAACCGATGCAACGGATCTCACCCGACGACAGCATGGGTTTGAGCAGATTCGAGGCATCCATCACGCCGCCCGAGGCCGCGCCAGCACCGATGATGGTGTGGATTTCGTCGATAAACAGAATGGCGTGCGGCCGTTTGCGCAGCTCATTGAGCAAAGCCTTCAGGCGCTTCTCGAAGTCACCGCGGTATTTGGTGCCGGCCAGCAGTGCGCCCAGGTCCAGGGAATACACCACGCTGTCAGCCAGCAGGTCGGGCACCTGGCCGTCGACAATACGTTTGGCCAGGCCTTCGGCGATGGCGGTTTTACCGACACCGGCCTCGCCTACCAGCAGCGGGTTGTTCTTGCGGCGTCGGGCGAGGATTTGCGCCACGCGCTCCACTTCGCCCTCACGCCCTACCAACGGATCGATACGCCCCAGGCGCGCCGCTTCGTTGAGGTTGCTGGCATAGGCGTCCAGCGGATTGCTCGACGAAGACGACTCGCCGCCCTCTTCGTCCTGCATATCCTGGTCGTTGTCGGTGTGATCGGCGTGGCCGGGAACCTTGGAAATGCCGTGGGCGATGAAGTTGACCACATCGATACGCGCGACACTTTGTTGCTTGAGCAGGAATACAGCCTGGCTTTCCTGTTCACTGAAGATGGCTACCAGCACGTTGGCGCCGGTTACTTCACGCTTGCCCGAACTCTGCACGTGGAATACCGCGCGCTGCAGCACACGCTGGAAGCCCAGGGTTGGCTGGGTTTCGCGCTCTTCATCGTGTTGGGGGATCAGGGGCGTGGTGGAGTCGATAAATTCCTGCAGATCATTGCGCAGCTTGTCCAGATTCGCTCCGCAGGCACGCAGCACCGAGGCAGCAGCCTCGTTATCCAATAAAGCCAGCAAGAGGTGCTCAACCGTCATGAACTCATGACGCTTGGTGCGGGCCTCCTTGAAGGCCAGATTGAGGGTGACTTCGAGCTCTCGATTCAACATAGCTTCACCTCATACCC
>JBCECW010000523.1:0-3462 GCA_039207785.1 Pseudomonas sp.
GGTCTGACCAGCGTGGCGCATAAACGCGCTGAGGCAGGCTTGCTGGCGTTGGCGGCAGACCTGAAGTTGCCGCTGAGCTGTTTGAGCGTCGAGCAATTGCAAGCGGCGGGCGAGCGTATCGGCCAGGCTTCGGCCATTGCCTTGCAGGCCACTGGCGCGCCCAGCGTCGCCGAGGCCAGCGCCTTGGTGCAGGTAGACGCGCTAAGCGGCCGACGCGCCGGTTTGCGGATCGGTAAACACAGCAGTGCCCGTGCGACGGTCGCCATCGCCGGGGTAGAGGAGCAGGTATGACGGTTTACTTTATCGGGGCCGGGCCCGGCGATCCGGAGCTGATCACGGTCAAGGGCCAGCGCCTGATCCGCAGTTGCCCGGTGCTGCTATACGCCGGTTCCCTGGTGCCCGAGGCGGTGTTGCAAGGCCATCGCGCCAGCACCGTGGTCAACACCGCCGAGCTGCACCTGGACGAGATCATCAGCCTGATCGAAACCGCTCATGGCCAGGGCCAGGATGTGGCCCGCGTGCATTCTGGCGATCCGTCGTTGTATGGCGCCATTGGCGAGCAGATCCGCCACCTGCGCCGCCTGGCTATTCCCTTTGAAATCATCCCCGGCGTCACCGCCACGGCCGCCTGTGCTGCGCTGCTGGAAAGCGAACTGACGCTGCCGGGCATTGCCCAGACGGTAATCCTGACCCGCTACGGCAGCCGCTCGAAAATGCCGGCCGGCGAAGAGCTGGCCGACCTCGCGCGTCACGGCACCACCATGGCCATTCACCTGGGCGTGCAGCACCTGGCGGCTATCGTCGAGGAACTGTTGCCGCATTACGGCGCCGATTGCCCGATTGCGGTGGTGCATCGCGCCAGCTGGCCGGACCAGGATTGGGTGCTGGGCACCCTGGCGGATATCGAGGCTGGGGTCGCGGCCAAAGGCTTCCAGCGCACCGCCCTGATTGTGGTGGGGCGGGTGCTGACGGCCGATGCCTTTGCCGAGTCCAACCTGTACCGCGCCGGCCATGCCCACCTGTATCGCCCCACCGGCGACTAAGGGCGCCCAGCTGTACGGATAAAAAAGCCCGTGGCTGGTTATGCCGTTGCGCCGGTGGATGCCGTAGCCTCGGGCCACTTTCTCCACAGGGGCCCGCTATGGCAGTCGTCGAATACACCACCTACTACCTGCAGATGCTGAGCGCCGATGCGCTGCGCGGTAAGCCGTTGCCGGCGGCGCTGAGCATTGTCGAATGCACCATCAAGCAGTTCCCGCTCAACCGCTTTCTCTACCAACTGGTCGGCGGCCCCTGGGAGTGGACCGACAAACTGGTGTGGACCGACCAGCAATGGCGCGACCTGGTGGAGCAAGACAATCACCGCACCTTTGTCGCCTATGAACAGGGCGCCATTGCCGGTTACTACGAGCTGCAACGCAGCGCCGAGGGTGACGTGGAGATTCTCTACTTCGGCCTGGTGCAGGAATTTTTCGGCAAAGGGTTTGGCGGCCCGCTATTGACCCACGCCCTGCAAACGGCCTGGGCCTGGGCCGGCACCACGCGGGTGTGGGTGCATACCTGCACCTTCGATCACCCTAGTGCGCTGGGCAATTATCAGGCGCGTGGTCTTGAGATTTACAAGCAAGAGGTCGAGGCCATTTAACGGCCGCGTTTACAGAATCGGCGAGATCAGCCGGGCAATACGCATGCCCAACTGACGCAACCGGTGGATATGTTGGTCGTCGCCGACGGCCACTTCCACCGCCTGGGAAAAGTCGTTTTCCAACATATGCTGCACGTCCAGGGCGAAGGCTTCGTCTGCGGTGATCAGCATGATCTCGAAGTTCAGGCGGAACGAGCGGTTGTCCAGGTTGGCGCTGCCGATGGCGGCCATCTTGTGGTCGATCAGCACCACCTTCTGGTGCAGAAAACCTGGCTGGTAACGAAACACCCGCACGCCACTGTTCAGTGCGGCAAAGGCATACAGGCTGGAGGCGGCGTAGACGGTGCGGTGGTCTGGCCGCGAGGGCAGCAGGATGCGTACGTCCACGCCGCGCAGCACCGCCAGGTGCAGGGCCGCGGACACAGACTCGTCGGGGATAAAGTACGGGCTGGTTATCCACAGGCGCTCGCGGGCGCAATTGATCGCTTCGACAAAAAACAGCGAGCAGGTTTCCTGGGCGTCCGCCGGGCCGCTGGTGAGCACCTGGCAGAGCTTGCCTTCGGCACCGTAAGCCTCGGGCAGCATCAGCGGTGGCAGCTGGCGGGTGGCCCAGAACCAGTCTTCGGCAAACGACTCCTGCAAACAGGCCACGGCGGGGCCGCGCAATTCCAGATGGGTGTCGCGCCAGGGCGCCAGCGGCGCTTTCAGGCCCATATATTCATCGCCGACATTCAGCCCGCCGAGAAAACCGAATTCGCCATCGACCACCACAATTTTGCGGTGGTTGCGGAAGTTCAGCTGGAAGCGATTGAGCAGGCCGCGGTGGGTGCTGAAGGCGCGCACATGGACGCCGCCGTCGTGCAGGGTTTGCGTATAGCGCTTGGGCAACGCATGGCTGCCGATACGGTCGTAGAGCAGGTACACCGCCACGCCGGCGGCGGCGCGTTCCAGCAGCAGGGCGTGCAGGCGGCGCCCGAGCTGGTCGTCGTGGATGATAAAAAACTGCACCAGCACCACCTGCTTGGCCTTGGCGATGGCGGCGAAGATCGCCTCGAAGGTGGCGTGGCCGTCGACCAGCAGGCGCACCTGGTTATTGGCCAGGCACGGCATATGGCCGAGCGCGGGCAGGGCGCGCAGGGTGCGGTAGGCGTCGGTGTCTTGCGCTGCCAGGGCTTCCTCGGCCCAGGGGCGCCAGTTGAGGGTGCCCATGGCGGTGCGCATTTCCCGGTCGGCCAGGCGCCGGGCGCGTACGTAGGCGTCGAAGGTGCTGCGGCCAAATACCAGATAGGGAATGAGTGTGAGGTAGGGGATAAACAGCAGCGACAGGGCCCAGGCGATGGAGCCCTGGGCGGTGCGCACGGTGAGGATGGCGTGGATGGCCGCGCAGAAGCCGAGGATATGGGTCAGGGCAATCAGGTAGCCGAACAGCGGCGGAATAAGCAGGTCCATGCCAACTCACTTGCGCAATGTGCTGACACGCAATGTGCCGTGTGTGGGTGCAACTGTCACCCTTGGATAACGTCTACATTTCCTGTCGTCGCCCCTGTGGCGGCGTGAACTCCCTGCCAGAAGGACCCTGCCTTATGAAGATTCGCCTGTTTTTTGCCGCTACTGCTGCGTTGTGCCTGTCCTCGCTGGCGCAGGCCCAGCAACTGGAGCCGGGGCTGTGGGAAATCAATTCAAAAAATATTCAGGTCAATGGCCAGCAACTGCCCGACCTGCAACTGCTGATGGGCAGCCTGCCACCGGAGCAACGCAAAATGGCTGAGCAGGCCATGGCCAAACAAGGGGTGGCGATGGCGGGCAATGGCGTGCGT
>JBCECW010000524.1:0-3455 GCA_039207785.1 Pseudomonas sp.
CAGCACCTATGTGGAGCTGGGCCTGATCGAGCCGCTGGACCTCACCCGCCTGAGTAACTTCGACCCCAACGCCTACGAAAAGCGCTTTATGGAGCAGGGCATCGTCAACGGCAAGGTGTATGCCGTGCCGAAGAATTGGGGCACCACCGGCTTTGTCTATGACAGCGACAAAATCACGAGCAAACCGACCTCGTGGAAAGAGTTCTGGGACCTGGCCAAAGGCCCGGCCAGCGGCCGTGTGATGGTCCATGACTATCAACTGACTGCCATCGGCAATGCCCTGAAAGCCTTCGGCTACAGCTTCAACTCGCTGGACCCCAAGGAGCTGGCCGATGCCGAAAAGCTGCTGATCGAAGTGAAGCCGCACCTGTTCGCCATCAACTCCGACTACCAGCCCTCGATGCGCAGCGGCGATGCCTGGATGTCGATGTGCTGGACTGGCGACGGCACCCAGCTGCACCGCGACCTGCCCAACCTGCAATTCACCCTGGGCAAGGAAGGCGGCGAGTTGTGGAGCGACTTCTTCGCCATTCCCAAGGACGCCGAGCACCGCGATGCGGCCTATGCCTTTATCAATTTCCTGATCAACCCGCAGGTCAACAAGCTGGAAGTGGAAGCCCACGGTTTCCCCAGCGGCGACAAGCGTGTGGACGCGCTGCTGCCCAAGGAAATGCTCAGCGACTCGATCATGTACCCGGCCGCCGAGTTGCTCAGCGCCCTGGAGTTCGGCGCTGCCGCCACGCTCACCAGCCCGGCGCGGGCCGAGTTGATGGCGCGGTTTAAGGCTGCCTGACCAGCCACGGTCCGTCCCCTCTCCCCTTGGGGAGAGGGCTAGGGAGAGGGGGCTGGCGTCACACCCTCTCCCCAACCCTCTCCCTGAAGGGAGAGGGGGCCGGTGAGTGTGAGATTTGAAAATTATGCCCAAGGATTCCCCCATGAACATTGCCGTTAGCGTCCCGCTGCCTGCGGTGGATGCGGCTGCAGCCAAGCCGGCGCCCAGCCTCGGTCGGCGTATTACCTGGTTGCTGTTGTTGCCCTCGACCCTGTGGTTTGTGCTGCTGCTGTTGATGCCCCTGGTGGTGATCCTGCTGTTCAGCCTGGGCGAGCGCAGCGCCGTGGGCGGCTATAGCCCGGCCTTTACCCTGGATAACTACCTCAACCTGGCCTCGCGCGCCGCCGCCTTTAGCAACACCCTGGTGCTGGCGCCGCTGGGCACCCTGGTGTGTCTGCTGGCGGCCTATCCGCTGGCGTATTTCCTCGCGGTAAAGGTGCAGCGCAACCGCTCGCTATTGCTGACCCTGGTGATCGTGCCGTTCTGGACCAGCTTTCTGATCCGCACCTATGCGTGGATTTTTATCCTCAGCGGCAAAGGGATTCCGGCGCTGCTGGCCAGCCTCGGCCTGGACGATGTGCGCCTGATCAATACGCCGACGGCGGTGCTTATCGGCATTGTTTATGGCTACCTGCCGCTGATGGTATTTCCGATTTTTGTCAGCCTGGAAAAGCTCGATAAACGCTTGCTGGAGGCCTCCCACGACCTGGGGGCCGGCGCCTTCGAAACCTTTCGCCGCGTGACCCTGCCGCTGTCGGCACCCGGTGTGATTACCGGGGTGATGCTGGTGTTTATCTTGCTGATGGGCGAGTTCCTGATCCCGGCGATTCTCGGTGGCGGCAAGGTGTTTTTTGTCGGCAACGCGCTGGTTGACCTGTTTCTGCAATCGCGCAACTGGCCGTTTGGCAGCGCGGTGGCCATGACCCTGGTGGCGATGATGCTGGCGATCATCGCGGTGTATCTGAAACTGGTGGCGCGCTTTGGCGGCCGCCAGCAAGACGGGATGCTCTGAGATGAACGACAAGGCAGTGTGGCTACGCAGCTACTCCACCTCGGTGTATCTGTTTTTGTATGCGCCTATCGCGCTGATCATGCTCTTCAGCTTTAACGCCGGGCGCAGCGGTTTGTCGTTCGAGTGCTGCTCCACGCAGTGGTTTGGTCGCGCCTTCGGCAACCCGTTCATCATGGAGGCGCTGGGCAATAGCGCCTTGATTGCCCTGTGTTCGGCGCTGCTGGCCACCGTGTTCGGCACCTTGGCGGTGTTTGGTTTGCAGCGTGTCGGCGGGCGGGTGCGGATGTTGTTCGATGCCCTGACCTACTGCGCGATCATCGTGCCGGGGATTGTCATCGGCATTGCCACGCTGATTGCCTTTATCACCCTGTTCGACCTGTTCAACCCGCTGCTGGCGGCGCTGGACATGGGTATCCCGAAACTGCGCATGGGCTTTTTCACCGTGATTGCCGCGCACTCGCTGTTCACCATGGCGCTGGTGATGGTGATTGTCCGCACCCGCGTGGAGGCCCTGGACAAGTCGCTGCTGGAAGCCTCCGCCGACCTCGGCGCGCCGCCGCTGGACACCTTCTGGCGGGTGATTCTGCCGCAGATTGCACCGGCAATCCTGGCGGGGTTTCTGCTGGCGTTCACCTTCAGCTTCGATGATTTCATCATCGCCTTTTTTGTCGCCGGCTCGGAAACCACCCTGCCGATCTACATCTTTTCTTCGATTCGCCGTGGGGTAACCCCGGAGATCAATGCCGTGTCCATGGTGATCATCCTCGCCTCGCTGGCGCTGCTGTTCACTTCCCGTTACCTGCAGAACCGCCGTGGCGGCGTGTCGGCCTAAGGAGAGCGTTATGCGCGAGCAGCTGTATATCAATGGCCAATGGGTAAACCCGGACCTGGGCGGTTATTTTGAGACACTCGACCCGGCCACTGAAGAGGTGATTCAGCGCGTACCGGCCGGCACCGAGGAAGATATCGACCACGCCGTACGGGCCGCACGCCGCGCCTTCGATAATGGCTGGGGGCAAACCAGCGGTGCCGAGCGCGCCGGGTGGTTGGAAGCCCTGGCCAGTGAGCTGGAAGGCAGCCAGGACGCCCTGGCGCTTTTGGAAGTGCGTGACAACGGCAAGCCGCTGCCGGAAGCGCAGTGGGATATTGGCGATGCCATTGGCTGCTTCCGCTTCTACGCCGAGCTGGCGCGCGAACTGGATGCCCAGCAGAACGAGCCGCTGGCGTTGCCCGATGAACGCTTTCGCTGCCATATCCGCCGCGAACCGATTGGCGTGACGGGGCAGATTATTCCGTGGAACTACCCGCTGCTGATGGCCTCGTGGAAGGTCGCCCCGGCCTTGGCCGCCGGTGCCACGGTGGTGCTGAAGCCGTCCGAGCTGACCCCACTTACTGCGCTGGAACTGGCCGCCGCCGCCGACCGTATTGGCTTGCCAGCCGGGGTGCTGAATATCGTCACCGGCCTTGGCGCCGACGCCGGCAGCCCGCTTAGCCAGCACCCGCAGGTGGACAAGCTGGCCTTTACCGGCAGTGTGCCGACCGGGGCCAAGATCATGTCGGCGGCGGCTGCCGATATCAAAAACATCAGCCTGGAGCTGGGCGGCAAATCGG
>JBCECW010000525.1:0-3443 GCA_039207785.1 Pseudomonas sp.
CGATGACCGCGACTTCGCCTCGGTCACCGTCAAAGCGAGCTTCTGACCATGACTTCTGTAAAAACCTCTGCATTGGCTCTGGCGGTAAGCCTGGGCCTGATGAGCGCCTGCACCTGGGTGCAAGCCAAGGAAACCGATGCGGCACGCCTGGACGCGGCCCTGACCCCGGTAGGCGCCGAGCGCGCCGGTAATGCCGATGGCAGCATCCCGGGCTGGGACGGCGGGATGCGCGCCGGCGCGGCGGCGGTCAGCGCCAGCGGCGACTACAGCGACCCGTTTGCCAGCGAGCAGCCGCTGTATGTGGTGAGCAAGGCCAACCTCAGCCAGTACCAAGCGCAATTGAGCCCCGGCCAACAGGCGCTGTTCGCCCGTTACCCGCAGTACCGCATGGCCGTTTACCCCAGCCACCGCAGTGCGGCCATTCCCCAGAAGTACCTGGATGAAACCCGCAAGAACCTCGCGGGCGTCACCTTGAGCGACGATGGCAACGGCCTGGACGGCTACAACTTCGGCGTACCGTTCGCCGAGCCCACCACCGGCCTCGAGGTGATGTGGAACCACCTGACGCGTTATCGCGGCGGCTCCATTCGCCGCCAGTTCGCCTCGGCCACGGTGCAGGAAAAGGGCGAGTACACGGTGGTCAATTCCGATGGCCTGACAGTGTTTCGCGAACGCATCAGCGACCCGGACCCCAGCGAAAACCTGCTGTTGCTTAACCGCGTCATGACCACGGCGCCGTCGCGCTATGCCGGCGAGGTCACCCTGGTGCACGAGCCGTTGAACCAGGTGGCGGGCATTCGCTCGGCCTGGCAGTACAACCCCGGCCAGCGCCGGGTGCGCCGTGCGCCAACGGTGGCCTACGACAGCAGTGCGCGCTACAGCTTTGGCCAGGTGGTGGCCGATAGTGTGGATGGCTACAACGGCGCGCCGGACCGCTACACCTGGCAGCTGCAAGGCAAGCGCGAACTGCTGGTGCCGTACAACGCCTATCGCCTGGCCAGCAAGCAGCTCAAGTACAGCGACCTGCTGACCCCTGGCTATCTCAACCCCGACCACAGCCGCTATGAAAAACACCGAGTGTGGGTGGTGGAGGCCACGCTCAAGCCGGGCATGCGCCATGTATATGCCAAGCGCCGTTTCTACCTCGATGAAGACACCTGGCAGATCGTTGCCGCCGATATCTACGACAGCCGTGGCGAGCTCTGGCGCACCTACGAGTCGCACACCGCCATGCTCCACGATATCCAGCTGCCGCTGACGGTGGCCGAAGCGACCTACGACCTGATCTCCGGCCGCTACGCGGTGAACTACCTGGCCAACGAAGTCAGCGTGAAAGCGGTGTTTGGCGAGCCAATGTCGAAGTCCGAATTTACCCCGGCGCAGTTGAAGCGCATGGGCAAGTAACGCCGCTTTGGCGCCGTGCGGATGGCTAGCCGGCCATCCGCTTTTTTGTCTTCTGTTTGGGTGTAGTCATGTCCTATCTCCCCCTTGGCGCCGCGCTGCTGGTGCTTTGCTGTTCCACCGTCGTACAGGCCGACCCGGCGGCTGTCAGCAAGCCGGCCTCGGCCATCACCGCGGCACGTAACCAGGCCTGGTTGCAGCGCCTGCCATTTGCCGACACGGCCGATTTTAACGACGCCACGCGCGGCCTGATCGCGCCGTTTACCGGCACCGTACGCAATGCCGCCGGGCAAACCGTCTGGGACCGCGCGGCCTACAACTTTATCGACGGCCAGCCCGCTCCCGACACGGTCAACCCGAGCCTGTGGCGCATGGCGCAGTTGAACAACAGTGCCGGGCTGTTTGCCGTAACCGAGCGGGTGTACCAGATTCGCGGCCTGGACCTGTCGAACATGACCCTGATCGAAGGCGACAGCGGCCTGATCGTTATCGACCCGCTGATCAGCACTGAAACCGCACGGGCCGGCCTGCAGCTGTATTACCAGCATCGCCCGTACAAACCGGTGGTGGCGGTGATCTATAGCCATGCCCATGTCGACCATTTTGGTGGCGTGCGTGGGGTGATCGACGAGGCCGATGTAAAGGCCGGCAAGGTGCGAGTGATTGCCCCGCAGGGCTTTTTCGAACATGCCGTGAGCGAGAACGTATTGGCGGGGCCGGCGATGATGCGGCGAGCGCAATATATGTACGGCTCGCTATTGCCGCGCAGCGCCCAGGGGCAGGTGGATGCCGGCCTGGGCAAGGGCGTGCCGGGCAACGCCAGCGTGACCCTGATCGCGCCCAGCGAGGTGATTAGCCAGGCCCTGGAAACCCGCACGGTCGATGGCGTGGACATCGAATTCCA
Source organism: Pseudomonas sp. (assembly GCA_039207785.1). GTDB lineage: Bacteria > Pseudomonadota > Gammaproteobacteria > Pseudomonadales > Pseudomonadaceae > Aquipseudomonas. The sequence goes on from JBCECW010000525.1 coordinate 2,306, forward strand.
ACTGACCCCGGGCACCGAAGCACCGGCGGAAATGAACCTGTTTTTCCCCCAGTTCCACACCCTGTGCATGGCCGAGAACGCCACCCATACCCAGCACAATGTGTTGACCTTGCGTGGTGCCCAGGTGCGTGATGCCAAGGTCTGGGCGCAGTACCTGGACGATGCCCTGGTGCGCTATGGCGACAAGACCCAGGTGCTGTTCGCCCAGCACCATTGGCCGACCTGGGGGGCGCAGAATATCCGCGACTACCTGGCCGACCAGCGGGATATGTACGCCTTTCTCGACAGCCAGACGCTACGGCTGATCAACCAGGGCCTGGGCCCGACCGAGATTGCCGCGCAGCTGACCACGCTGCCGCCGCGCCTGGCCAACAAATGGTACAGCCGCGACTACTACGGCTCGCTCAGCCATAACGTGCGGGCGGTGTATCAGCGTTATATGGGCTTTTACGACGGCAACCCGGCCACCCTCGATCCGTTGCCGCCGCAGGAGGCCGGCAAGCGCTACGTGGCGGCCATCGGCGGCGCCGACGCGGTGCTGGCCAATGCACGGCAGGCAGTGGCCAGCGGCGATTACCGCTGGGCGGCACAGCTGCTTAACCACCTGGTGTTTGCCGAACCGGACAATGCCAGCGCCCGCGACCTGCAGGCCGATGTCCTGGAACAACTGGGCTACGCCAGCGAGAACGCCACCTGGCGCAATGTCTACCTCAGCGGCGCCCAGGAATTGCGCCAAGGCGTGGCCAGCAACACGGCGCGCGGCACGGCGCCGGATATGGTGCGTGCGCTGACCCCGGACTTGTTCTTCGACTACCTGGCCGTGCGCATCGATGCGATGAAAGCGGCGGACGAAGACCTGCTGATCAACTGGCACTTCAATGACCTGAACCAGGACTACGCCCTGACCCTGCGCAACGGCGTGCTGACCCACCGCAATGGCGCGCGGCATGCCAAGGCCGACGTCGACCTGCGTATGGACAAGGCGCTGCTGGACCGCATTGCGCTAAAGGAAACCGGCTTTCTCAAGGAAGCCATGCTCGGTGGCATCGATATCGAGAGCGGCAAATTGCAGCTGCTCAAGCTGCTGGGCGGGCTGGAGGAGGCGAAGCCTTCGTTCAATCTGGTGACCCCGTAGGCC
>JBCECW010000526.1:0-3442 GCA_039207785.1 Pseudomonas sp.
GCATCCATACGGCCCAGGTCGCCGGTATTGAACCAGTCGCCATCCACCCAGATGCCGCTGTTTTTCTCTGCCTGCAGGTAGCCGTTGAATACGGTGATGCCGCGCAGCACCAGGTTGCCGATTTCATTTTCGCCAGCGTCGCGCAGGAACTGGCCCTGCTCGTCGAGCACGGCAATCTTGACCTCGCAGTAGGGCATGCGGATACCGATGGAGCCCGGGCGCCGCTCGCCCGCCGGCGGGTTGCCGCAACTGCCGCAGGTGCCTTCAGTAAGGCCATAGCCTTCGATGATCTTCAGCCCGGTTTTGCTTTCGAACTGGCGGATCAGTTCCACCGGCATTGGCGCGGCACCGCACAGGGCATGGCGCAGGCTCGACAGGTCATGGCCCGCGCTTGGCACTTGCAGCAGGCCGGCATAGATGGTCGGCACGCCGCTGAAAAAGCTCACCCGGTAGCGCTCGATAATCTGCCAGAAGTGGCGGATCAGGCTCGGGCTGCGGTAGCCCTGGGGGCTGGCCAGTAACACTTCGGCGCCCACGTAGAAGGGCGCCAGGCCGGTCACCATCACGCCATTGACGTGGAATAGCGGCAGCCCGCACAGGGTCACGTCGCTAGATTTCAGGTCGATGGCGAATGCCAGGATCATCGCCATCGCCACTTCGTTGCGGTGGGTATGCGGCGCCAGTTTCGGCGTGCCGGTGGTGCCGCCGGTGTGGAAGTACGAGGCGATATCGTCGGGGGCGATCACGCGACCGCTTTCCAGGTGATCGGCGGGGCAGTTGGCGATCAGTTCGTCAAAGTCCAGCACACCGGCGGGCAGCCCGCCGCGCTGGGCCTTGACGCCACTGCGCTGCGCTGCGGTTCGGCCAGGTAATTGGCCATGTCCACGGTGATGATGTGCTTGAGCTCGGGCAGATGCTCGCGCAGGCCGGCGACCTTGTCCCACAGGTCGGTGCCGGGGAAAGGCGCCAGAGTTACCAGCACCTCGGAGTCGGAGGCGCGGATTAGCTCGGCAATATGTTCACTGTCCAGCAGCGGGTTGATGGCATTGACCACCCCCGCCGCTTCGCCGCCCCACAGGGTGAAGTGGGTGTGCGGCAGGTTTGGCAGCAGAAACGACACCGCCTTGCCCGGGCGCACACCCAGGCGGTGCAGGGCGTTGGCAGTTTGCGTGACCTTGGCAAACAGCTCGGCATAGCTCAGGCGCCAGGGCTGTTCCTCATGGTCGCCGTGCAGCAGAAAGGTCAGCGCCGTGGCATTGCCGTTACGCGCCGCACTGCGTTGCAGCACCTCGTAGGTGCTGGCGGCCATATCGCGGTCTTGCAGGGGCACCTGCTCGATGGCCAGGGTGTCACTCAGCGAGGCGATGGCGGGAACTTGCGCGGGGTGGTGCACAGCGGCTTGGTTCATTTGCTGACCTTTTCCTATGGTGGGTTTCAGCCCAGGCGTGCCGCCAGCCAGGTGCCGATATCGCGGATCTCCTGGGGAAGCACTTCATGGCCCATGGGGTATTCCTGCCAGGTTACTGGCACCCCTTGCGCCGCAAGGCAGTCGTGCGCGGCGCGGCCCATGGCGCGCTGCACAATGTCGTCATGTGTGCCATGCAAACAGTAAACCGGCAGTTGTTTTTTTGTATCTGCCAGCACCACGTCCGGGCTCAGGGTCGGCGAATAGGTGGACAGTGCCAGCACGCCGCCCAATGGTCCCTGCCAGCGCAGGAAGGCCGCGTGATAGACCACTGCACCGCCTTGCGAGAAACCGGCGAGGAAGATTCGCGCCGGGTCGATGCCGCTGTCGCGTTGCCCTTCGACCAGGGCGATCACGCGCTGGGCCGAGGCCTCCAGCTGTTCGCTGTTGATGGCGCGCGCCGGGCTCATGGCGAGGATGTCGTACCAGCTGGGCATGGCGTAGCCGCCATTGATGGTCACCGCCTGGGTGGGAGCCTGCGGCAGGATAAAACGCGTGCTGGTCAGTTTCTGTTGCAGGGCTTCGGCCACCGGCAGGAAATCGAAGCGGTCGGCGCCCAGGCCATGCAGCCAGATTACGCACGCGTCGCTAGGAAGTGTGGGCTCAAGTATCAGATTTTCGTGCATGCCGGGCTCCAGTTCGGTGCGCACGCTCCGCGATAGGGCGTGTGCTGATTAAGGGTTTGGTTGATCCGTTAACAACATGTCGCAAGGGTACAACTTTAGCTATTGACCTGCCTGAATAGCCCTTTTCAGAGCGCTGTGGTACGGGGATTGCTATAACTGATCTAACCGATTGCATGCCCCAATTTGGGTAACACTCCACCGTTTCCGTGGTCCGACTGATGCAAGCTAGCGCTCTGCCACGGTAGACGGGCAATCGAGTTACGCAGGAACACGCTACAAAAATAAGCCACGGGAAATTCCCAACAGATTCGCCGCGGGTCGTCAGCTAAAACGACTAAGCGAACGGGAAAATCCCCCACCCGTCTACTCGCGCACACACATGCAAACAGTAAGCGGGGGGTGAGTTTTGGCCGGTGGGAGCATCGCCAACTAGACTCGCTCCTAGGTCAGCACCCCGTATTGCTCTTCCACCGAGGAGCGAGCGTGCCTCAAAAGGGTACGGCGGTGGGGCCAAGACTCCAAACACAACAACAGCAACTGGAGGTTTTAATGAAGATGGTGAAATCCACCCTGGCAATCCTGACCGCAGCGACCATCCTGGGCGCCAGCGGCTTCGCTCAAGCGGGCGCGACTCTGGATAAAGTCAAGAAACAAGGCTTTGTACAGTGCGGTGTAAGTGACGGTCTGCCGGGTTTCTCGGTTCCAGATGCCAAAGGTAACTACCAGGGTATCGACGTGGATGTCTGCCGTGGTGTTGCTGCCGCCGTCCTGGGCGACGCCTCCAAAGTGAAATACAGCCCGCTGACCGCCAAGGAGCGCTTCACTGCGATCCAGTCCGGCGAAGTCGACATGCTGTCGCGTAACACCACCTGGACCAGTTCGCGTGATGCGGGCATGGGCCTGGTCTTCACCGGCGTGACTTACTACGACGGTATCGGCTTCCTGGTTAACAAGAAGCTCGGCGTTTCCAGCGCCAAGGAACTCGACGGCGCGACCATCTGCATCCAGGCCGGTACTACTACCGAACTGAACGTGTCCGACTACTTCCGCTCCAACGGCCTGAAATACACCCCGATCACCTTCGACACCTCCGACGAGAGCGCCAAGTCCCTGGAAGCCGGCCGTTGTGACGTGCTGACCTCCGACCAGTCGCAGCTCTACGCACAGCGCATCAAGCTGGGCACCCCGGATGACTGGGTTGTGCTGCCGGAAGTGATTTCCAAGGAGCCGCTCGGCCCACTGGTTCGTCGTGGCGACGAAGACTGGATGGCCATCGTCAAGTGGACCCTGTTCGCCATGCTCAACGCCGAAGAGCTGGGTGTCGACTCGAAGAACGTCGAAGCCCTGGCCA
>JBCECW010000527.1:0-3028 GCA_039207785.1 Pseudomonas sp.
GGGTGCAGGCGCTTTTATCCACCAGAAACGAAAACAGGCGAATCACCGGGTACACGGTGGGGCGGCCGCCGACGATGCCGGTCAGCCCCGGCGCCATACCGGTGGCAGCCTGGGCAATCTCGCGGGAGAACAGCACCAGGGCTTCTTTTTTCGCATGCCGTACGGCCAGCTTGACCACCACTTCGCGGCTGTCCTGGCGCTGGCCATGGGGACCGTAGGTGGCTTCGCTGCCCAGCAGTTCGATATGGCTTTCCAGGTAACCGGGCCAGCCGCGCTCGGCGAACATTTCCGCGGTTTTAGCGATGATCGCCTGGCTGACGCGGCGGGCCTTGGCCACCGCATCGATGCCGGCGATCAGGCAACTGGCGGTGCAGCGGAAACCGTCGGGGTAGGTGGCCGAGACTTTGTATTGATCAGTGGGTGGCAGGCCTTTGGCGCCGGTCACCTGCACGCGGTCGTGGCCGGCCTGGCTGAGGTGCACCTGGGTGAAGTCGCACACCACATCGGGCAGCAGATAGGCGCGCGGGTCGCCGATTTCATAAAGCATCTGCTCGCCAACGGTAAAGGGCGTGACCAGACCGCCCGTGCCCTCTGGCTTGCTGACGGTAAAGGCGCCGTCCTCGCTGACTTCAATCAGCGGAAAGCCGATATGTTCGTAGTCGGGCACGCTCTGCCAGTCGGTGAAGTTGCCGCCGGTGCACTGCGCGCCGCATTCGATGATATGGCCGGCCAGGGCGGCCTGGGCGAGCTTGTCGTAGTCCTGCCAGCTCCAGCCGAATTCATGCACCAGGGCGGCGCTGACCACCGCGCTATCCACCACGCGGCCGGTAATCACGATATCGGCGTCCAGGGCCAGGGCTTCGACAATCCCCGGCGCACCCAGGTAGGCGTTGACCGATACACACATCGGCGGCAGCGGCTGGCCGCTGAACATTTCGCGGATACCGGCTTTGTTTAGGGCGGGCAGTTGGTTTTGCAGGTTGTCGCCGTGCAGCACGGCGATCTTCAGCGCCACGCCGGCTTTCTCGCAGGCCGCCGCCAGGGCATTGGCGCAGGCTTGCGGGTTGACGCCGCCGGCATTGCTGATCACGCGGATTTTCTTGCTGGCGATGGTTGGCAGCAGCGGGGCGAGCACCTCGATAAAGTCGCCGGCATAACCTTGCTCGGGGTTTTTCATCCGCGCGCCGGCCATGATCGACATGGTGATTTCGGCCAGGTAATCGAACACCAGGTAATCCAGTTCGCTGCCGTTTACCAACTGGGCGGCGGCGGTGGAGGTGTCGCCCCAGAAGGCGGAGGCGCAGCCGATGCGTACGGTTTTTGTCATTGTTGTGGAGTCCGTTGCCCGATTGATGGAGCGACCATACCAAGCAAGCGCTTGGTTTTGGAAGCCCCTGTTTTAAATTTCTCAACTAAAGCATGGCCAAGCGCTTGCTTGGTTGGTTCCGCACGCTTAAATTTCACCAATGCCGACAAGCACTTGCCACTTTTAAGGCCGGGCGTAGGCGGGGGGGAATACGCGTGGACGAGCAACAAGCCCAGAAGGTGATGCGTGCGCTGGTGGACGAAGGGCAGGTGACTGACCCGGAAAGCGCCCGCGGCAAGCTGCTGCAAACCGCAGCGCACCTGTTTCGCAGCAAAGGCTATGACCGCACCACGGTGCGTGATCTGGCCGGGGCCGTGGGCATTCAGTCGGGCAGCATCTTTCACCACTTCAAGAGCAAGGACGAAATCCTGCGTTCGGTGATGGAAGAAACCATCCTCTACAACACCGCCTTGATGACCGCCGCCCTGGCCGATGCCAGCAACGTGCGCGAGCGGGTGCTGGCACTGATCCGCTGCGAGCTGCAGTCGATCATGGGCGGCACCGGCGAGGCGATGGCGGTGCTGGTATACGAATGGCGTTCGCTGTCGGCCGAAGGCCAGGCCTATATCCTCGATTTGCGCGACACCTATGAGCAGATCTGGCTGCAGGTGCTGGGCGAAGCCAAGGCGGCGGGGTATTTCCAGGGTGACCCCTTTGTACAACGGCGCTTTCTGACCGGCGCGCTGTCGTGGAGCACCACCTGGTTCCGCGCCGAAGGGCCGATGAGCCTGGACCAGTTGGCCGAAGAGGCGCTGAGCCTGGTGATCAAGGGCTGACGGTCAAGAGCCCCTCACCCCGGCCCTCTCCCAGAGGGAGAGGGAGTTAGGCCCCCCTCTCCCGCGTGCGGGAGAGGGGCTGGGGGTGAGGGCAGGAGCTAACGCGATCCGCCGTGCCCTGCAGGCTGTTTCTATGCGCAACCGCCACGTATGCTCTGCCCCAGTGATGGCATTTTGGGTGGATAGCCTGTGTCTTATGTCAACGGCTTGAAAAGCTTGCTGGACCCACTACACGGCGTGCCGCCAGCGGTGCGCACCGAGTATGCCGACTGGAACCGGCCCTCGCAGGTGGCGCAGATCCGCTATGTGGCGCTGCTGACCCTGGGGCTGTATTTCCTCTACGCCGCCATCGAATATCAACTGTCCGCCGACCAGCGCACCCTGCGCCTGCTGGTGCATGGCCTGGCCATTCCGGCCGCACTGCTGGGGGTGGTGTTGCTCAGCTATTTCGCCACCCTGCACCGGCCGATGCTGGCCCTGCTGATGACCGCGCCCGTCGCGGCGGTGGCGGTCAATCTGTACCTCAACGTCAACGGCCCCGAATTCGCGTATTACGTGCCGGAGATCTACCTCAACCTGATGTGGACCTTCGCCGTATCCGGCCTGACCTTGCGCCAGGCCATGCCCACCGCCTGCACCTCGCTGGCGCTGCTGCTGGTAGTCACTGTCGGCAAGGCGCCCAACGCCGGGCTGCAATACCTGCACTACCTGTGGGTTCTGGCGTCGTTTTCCTTTGGCGTGCTCTGTGCCTTTCTGCTGGAAAAAGCCCACAAGCGCATGTTTCTGCAACACAATCGCCTGGCCCTGATGGCCAGCGTGGACGGCTTGACCGGGCTGTGGAATCGCCTGCGGATCGACCAGTTTCTTGCCGATGAAATTGCCCGCA
>JBCECW010000527.1:3038-3423 GCA_039207785.1 Pseudomonas sp.
GGATATCGACCACTTCAAATACGTCAACGACAACCACGGCCACGCGGTGGGCGACCAGGTGCTCTGCCAGTTCGCCAGCCTGCTGCGTGCCCATGTGCGCGCCACGGATTGGGTGGGACGGCGCGGCGGCGAGGAATTCCTGATCGTGCTGCCCGGCACCGATGCGGAGCAGGCCCGCACCGTGGCGCTGGTGCTGCAAGAGCGGGTCAATGCCGACCACTTCGCCTGCATCGGCCGGGTCAGCGCCAGTTTTGGCGTCACCCAGTACCAGCGTGGCGAAGCCCTGGCCGAACTGCTGGAGCGCGGCGACCGCGCCCTGTACAAGGCCAAGAGCAATGGCCGTGACCGGATAGAAATGGGCATGCCCGAAGGTGCGCTGGTAAGC
>JBCECW010000528.1:0-3420 GCA_039207785.1 Pseudomonas sp.
TTTAATGGTGGAAGTCATCTTCGGCAACGGCGGGCGCCTGGCCTTTGGTTTCGGCAACAGGCTTGTGGTTAAATACGGCGTCTTTGTCCCAGGGATTTTCCGGGGGCGCTCATCATAACAGGACGGTCCTGGCCGTCACAGGGACGCAAGCCGCCATGCAAGTGAAACACCTGCTGCTGATCGCCATCCTCGCTCTCAACGTTGCTTGTTCTTCTAATGAAGTTGTAGACGAAAATCTGAGTGAGTCCGAGCTGTACCAGCAGGCACAGACCGATCTGGACAACAAGAGCTACACCAGCGCCGTCACCAAACTGAAGGCATTGGAGTCCCGCTATCCGTTTGGCCGCTATGCCGAACAGGCGCAGTTGGAGCTGATCTACGCCAACTACAAGAACGTTGAGCCGGAAGCTGCCAAGTCCGCCGCCGAGCGTTTTATCCGCCTGCACCCCCAACATCCGAACGTCGACTACGCCTACTACCTCAAGGGTCTGGCCTCGTTCGACCAGGACGTCGGCCTGCTGGCGCGCTTCCTGCCGCTGGACATGACCAAGCGTGACCCGGGCGCCGCCCGTGACTCGTTCAACGAGTTCGCGCAGCTGACCAGCCGTTTCCCCAACAGCCGTTACTCCCCCGATGCCAAGCAGCGCATGATCTACCTGCGCAACCTGCTGGCCGCCTATGAAGTGCACGTGGGCCACTACTACCTGAAACGCCAAGCCTATGTGGCAGCCGCCAACCGTGGCCGCTACGTGGTGGAAAACTTCCAGGAAACCCCAGCCGTCGGCGATGGCCTGGCAATCATGACCGAGGCCTACCAGCGCCTGGCCCTGAACGACCTGGCCGACAGCAGCCTGCAAACCCTCAAGCTCAACTACCCGGACAACCCCAGCCTGGTGGATGGCAAGTTCGTGCCGCAGGAAGACGAAGCCGATAACCGCAGCTGGCTGAGCAAGGCCACCCTGGGCCTGATCGAAAGCGACACGCCGCTGCCACCGGGCGAAACCCGCGCCAGCCAGGACGTGATCAAGCAGTACCAGGATGCCGAGCAAGATATTCCGGAAGACCTGCAACCGGCTGACCAAAGCACCGACGCGGAAGAAGAACACGAAGCCGAAGGCAACAGCAGCGACCGTTCGTGGTTCAGCTATATGACCTTTGGTGTGTTCGACTGAGGTTGAGCGGCTAATAAAAGAAAGAGGCTTCGGCCTCTTTTTTTTCGCCCGGCCTTGGTGCGCGGAGCGCACCCTACGACGCCGGCGTAAACAAGGCGATCCTAGTTCGACACGGTCTCGTGGGGTGCGCTCCGCGCACCAGACATTAATTACCCGCGCAGTAATTTCGCAGCTGTGCTGGCGCCAAGACCTTGGCTAAACTGCCTGCCTCACGCATAGAAGAGTCACTTATGGGACGCCTGTTGATCTGGATCGGTTTGATCGTTGCCGTGTACTGGCTGTGGCGCCGCGCCCAGCGCCCAGCGCCGGCCAAACCCGGTATAGAGGAAGCCCAACCGATGGTGCGCTGCGCCCACTGCGGCGTGCACACCCCGCGCGCCAATGCCCTGAGCCAAGGCTCGCAATGGTTTTGCAGCCAGGCCCACCTCGAGCAGAGTGCCACCCCCAGTGACCGGTGAAGCCCTGACCCTCAATAGCCCGCAAGGGCAGCGCATCCTCAAGATCTACCACCTGTACCGTGTCGCCATCGGCGTGATGCTGGTGGTGCTGATTTCCAGTGACCTGGATAACCAGATCCTGGAGCTGGCCAACGACGCCCTGTTCAAGTACGGCAGTTGGCTGTACCTGATCCTCAACAGCGTAATCGCCCTGACCGTGCGCCAGCCACGGCATCTGGCCCAGGTATTTAGCCTGAGCATTGTCGACGTGATCCTGTTGTCCGGCCTGTTCTACGCCGCCGGCGGTACGCCCAGCGGTATCGGCAACTTGCTGATCGTGGCAGTAGCCATCGCCAATATCCTGCTGCGCGGCCGTATCGGCCTGTTGATTGCAGCAGTCGCGGCCATCGGCCTGATCTACCTGACCTTCTACCTGAGCCTCGCCCACCCCGCCGCCTCCGCCCAATATGTGCAGGCCGGCGCGCTCGGCGCCCTGTGTTTTGCCGCCGCGCTATTTGTGCAGGGCATTACCCGCCGCCTGCAAGTCAGCGAAACCCTGGCGGAAAAACGCGCCGCCGATGTGGCCAACCTCGAGGCCCTTAACGCCCTGATCCTGCAGCGTATGCGCACCGGCATCCTGGTGCTGGACGGCCAGCACCGCGTACTGTTGGCCAACCAGGGCGCACTGGGCTTGCTCGGCCGCGAAGAGTTGGCCGGCAAGATCCTCGATCCCCATAGCCCCGAGTTGGTAAAGCGCCTGCAACACTGGCAGCGCAACCCCACCCTACGGCCACTCAGCATGCAGGCGGTGGCCGATGGCCCAGTGCTGCAGCCCAGCTTTGTCACCCTGCAACGCGGTGAACAACAAGACACCCTGGTGTTTCTCGACGATATCTCGCAAATCGCCCAGCAAGCGCAGCAACTCAAGCTCGCCTCGCTGGGACGCCTGACTGCCGGCATCGCCCATGAAATCCGCAACCCGCTGGGCGCCATCAGCCACGCCGCGCAGTTGCTGCAAGAATCCGAAGACCTCGACGGCCCCGACCTGCGCCTGGCGCAAATCATCCAGGACCACTCGCGGCGCATGAACCTGGTGATCGAGAACGTGTTGCAGCTGTCGCGCCGGCGCCAGGCCGAGCCGCAATTGCTAGACCTCAAGTACTGGCTGCACCGCTTCGCTGCCGAATTCCGCACCACCACCAGCGAAAACCAGTTGCTGCACCTGGACACCGCCAGCGGCACCATCCAGACACGCATGGACCCCAACCAGCTGACCCAGGTGCTGACCAACCTGGTGGAAAACGGCCTGCGCCACAGCGCCATCCAGCATCGCCAGGGCCAGGTGTGGCTCAAGCTATTCCGCGACGCCGACAGCGACCTGCCGGTACTCGAAGTGCTCGACAATGGGGGCGGCGTACCGGCCGAGCACCAGCAGAATATCTTCGAGCCCTTCTACACTACGGAAAACAAAGGTACGGGCCTGGGCCTGTATATCTCCCGCGAATTGTGCGAAAGCAACCAGGCCCGTCTGGACTACAAAACCCGTGATGTTGGCGGTGGCTGCTTCCGTATCACCTTCGCCCACCCGCGCAAACTGAGCTGACCATGACTGCCCGGCAAAAAGCCCTGATCGTCGACGACGAGCCCGATATCCGCGAGCTGCTGGAAATCACCCTCGGCCGCATGAAACTGGACACCCGCAGCGCCCGCAACGTCAAAGAAGCGCGTGAATGGCTGGCCCGCGAACCCTTCGACCTGTGCCTGACCGATATGCGCCTGCCCGACGGCACCGGCCTGGAGCTGGTGCAGCA
>JBCECW010000529.1:0-3409 GCA_039207785.1 Pseudomonas sp.
ACACGGACCTCACCGACGACTTTGGTTACGTGTTTCTCTACGATGATCCTTCCACAACCGTAGGCAGCACCATCCAGCGTTACAAGTTCGGTACCGACTCGGACGCTCACCAGCTCAACGGTAATGTGATGCTGCAGTACGATGCGCGCTTCGAAAATATCGACAGCAGCACCCTGGCAGGAGTCGAGTACCTCGACTCCTCGACTGACGCGACTACCTTCTATGATCTGGCTAGCCCTATCGATGTCCGCAACCCTGTGTTTACGGGCGTTGCGGCCAGCGTCGCACCCTATCTGGTAGAGAAAGACGAGGCGACCACCAAGTCGCTGTTCCTGCAACAGAACCTGTCCTTCTATGAGCGTTTTATCGTCACCGCTGGCGTGCGCCGAGACTTCATGGATTTGTCCGCCAAAGGCAACAACCTTTACTCCGGGCCATTCGATGATAGCGACAACATTTCCAAGACCTCCTATCGCAGCGCGTTGACCTATATCGTCTCCGACGAAGTATCCACCTACGTCAGCTACGTTGAGTCGGTGTCGCCGCCTGAAGTTGGGGTTGAACCGGAAACCGGTAAGCAGTACGAAGTGGGCGCTAAGTATTCGCCGACGGCGCTGAAGAATGCGCTGTTCTCGGCTGCCATTTACGACCTGACCCAGCAAAACGTAGCTACTGCTGTGCTACTGGACAGTGGCTTGATCGAGCAGCAAACCGTTGGCGAGTCGCGTGCCCGCGGTCTCGATCTGGAAGCCAAGGCTGAACTGACCGAAAACATCAGCCTGGTGGGTGGCTACTCATATCTGGACGCCGAGGTCACCAAAGGCGCGATTAGCAAAGGCGGCGCGGCGATCTCGATCAAGGGTAACGACCTAGCTACCGCACCGAAGCACTCCGCTTCGCTTTGGACTTACTACGACGTGCCGGGTACGGATGTGAGCGTAGGTCTGGGTGCTCGCTACCTCGGCTCCTACTACTACACCACCGAAAACACCGGCAAAACCGACGGCACCACGCTGTTCGATGCGGCTCTGAACTACAAGATCTACAAAGGCACAGACCTGGCGCTAAACGTCAGCAACATTGCCGACGAGCAGCACTTGGTTGGCTCCGGTACATCCGACTACTACAACCCGGGTCGCGAAGTGACTGCGAAGTTGAGCTATAGCTGGTAAGCCAATGCTTCCCCCACAAAAGCCCGCCTAACCCAGGCGGGCTTTTTTATGCCTGCGACAAAGCGCAATTGATCAGGTACATGCACGCCGCACCGGCCTTCGGTCATAATGCGCGCCGACCGTTAACGTCAGAGCCAGTCCGCCAGAGACCGGCCACTACCTGATTCCTGATGGGCCAGCGAAGTCCCTTATTTATAAAGGTGTCTGTACCCATGTCATTTACACGTCGACAAATTCTCGGTGGCTTGCTCGGTTTGACCGCAGTGGGCCTGGGTGCCGGTGGAGTTCGTTATTGGCTTGGACGGCCATTGGGCAGCACTACCCACGATTACGAGTTGATTGCCGCGCCCATGGACCTGGAACTGGTGCCAGGGCACAAAACCCCGGCCTGGGCCTACAACGGTACTGCTCCTGGCGTGGAGCTGCGCAGCCGTCAGGGCGACTGGCTGCGGGTGCGCTTTATCAACAAGCTCAGCGAGCCGACCACCATCCACTGGCATGGCATCCGCCTGCCGCTGGAAATGGACGGCGTGCCCTATGTGTCGCAACTGCCGGTACTGCCGGGCGAGTATTTCGACTATCAGTTCAAGACCGTAGATGCCGGCAACTTCTGGTACCACCCCCATGTATTGAGCAGCGAGCAACTGGGCCATGGCCTGGTCGGGCCGCTGGTGGTGGAAGAACGTGAGCCGACCGGCTTCAAGCACGAGCGCTCGCTAAGCCTGAAAACCTGGCATATCGACGCCGAAGGCGCCTTTACGCCTTTTAGCATTCCTCGCGAAGCCGCGCGTGGCGGTACCGCTGGCAGCTACTCGACGATCAATGCCGAGCATTTGCCGACCATTGATCTGCCGGCCGGGCAGATTGTGCGGTTGCGTATTTTCAACCTCGATAACACCGTGACCTACCGCCTGAATATGCCGGGTGCCGACGCGCGTCTGTATGCACTGGATGGCAACCCCATCGAGCCACGGCCGCTGGGCAAGGAATACTGGATTGGCCCTGGCATGCGCCTGTGCCTGGCGCTAAAGGTGCCGGAGGCGGGCGTGGAGTTGCCGCTGCGCAATGGCCCGGTGCGTTTGGCCACCTTCCGTTCGGTGCCTAGCGAGGAAGTGGCCGGCGAGTGGCCGCCGCAAATTCCGGCCAACCCGATTCCCGAGCCGGACCTGCAAAACGCCGAAACCCTCGATTTCAAGTTCGAGTGGGTGGGCGCAGTGTCGGTAACCACCAATGGCCGCGCGCCGGCCTTCTGGCAAATCAACGGCAAGGCCTGGGATATCAATGACAAGACCTGCGCCGACCGACCCATCGCCAAGCTGAAGCTGGGGCAGAGCTATATCTTCGAGTTCCGCAATATGGCGCAGTACCAGCACCCGATTCACCTGCATGGCATGAGCTTCAAGGTGCTGAGTTCAGACCGCAAGAAAATCATCCCGTACTTCACCGACACCTACCTGTTGGGTAAGAACGAGAATGCGCGGGTGGCGCTGGTGGCCGATAACCCCGGCGTGTGGATGTTCCATTGCCACGTGATTGACCATATGGAAACGGGCCTGATGGCTTCGATCCTGGTCGAGTAAAGCATGAGAAAAGCGCAAATCATCGACCGCAGCCAGGACACGCATTTTATGCGTGAAGCCCTGGCGCTCGCCGCCCAGGGCGCCAGTCTGGGGGAGGTGCCGGTGGGTGCGGTGTTGGTACAGGACGGCCAGGTGATCGGGCGCGGTTTCAACTGCCCGATCACCACTCACGACCCCAGCGCCCATGCCGAGATGGTCGCCATTCGGGCGGCGGCTACGGCGGTGGAAAACTACCGCCTGCCGGGCAGCACGCTGTACGTCACGCTGGAGCCGTGCAGCATGTGCGCCGGTTTGCTGGTGCATGCGCGGATCAACCGTGTGGTGTTTGGCGCCACCGAGCCCAAGGCCGGTATCGTGCAAAGCCGCGGCAAGTTCTTCGACCAGATCTTTCTAAACCACCGGGTGATGGTGGAGGGCGGGGTGTTGGCCGAGGAGTGCAGCGCGGTGCTAAGCGACTTCTTCAAGCAGCGCCGCGCCAAGGAGTAACGCAATGGTGCGCGAAGCACACCCTACGGGAGCGGTGATGGTTTCGTAGGGTGTGCTCCGCGCACCAAGCGCTGGCCCGGCGATCGTCTGATCTAAAGGGCGGCTGGCCCGTTATCGTCCGGCTTGCGCTTGTCGATGCTAGGGATATGCAGATTGCCTTCGGCCATCTGC
>JBCECW010000530.1:0-2851 GCA_039207785.1 Pseudomonas sp.
CTCCACTTGCGAGAGAAAACCCACCGAGCGACCGATTTTGTCCGCCAGCTCTTTCAAGGTGTATTTCTTGTGCTTGCGCAGGTCGTGGATCAGGATCGCCAGCGCGGCAATTTCTTCTTCTCTGGTCACTGAATCGGGCTCCGTCAAATGCTGTCGCGCAGGCGGTAATACGCCTTGCCCACCGCTTCCAGGGGCGCCGCCAGATAACGGCCGCCGGGGAACGTGGGGTTGCTCAGGCCTTGGTATAGGCGCAGCAAGTCGTGGTCGCCAAGAATGGCGTCGCTGACCGCGCGGGCGCCGGCCAGGGTCGGCAACACGCCATGGCCCGAGTAGCCCTGCAGCCAGTAGCGGTTGCCGTCGCAGCCCAGGTCCGGGGTGCGCTTGAGGGTAATGTCGATATGCCCGCCCCAGGCGAACTCGATCGGCACGCCGGCCAGTTGCGGGAAGACGCGCTCGAGGAATGGCCGGGTAGCGCCGGCGATATCCTTGGGCATGCCGCCCAGGTAGGTGCAGCCGCCGCCGAACAGCAGGCGGTGGTCAGGGGTCAGGCGGAAGTAATCGAGGACAAACTGGTTGTCGGTGACGCAGGCGTTGGTGGGCAGCAGCGCTTTGGCTTGCGCTTCATCCAGCGGCGCCGTGGCGACCTGGTAGGTGCCAACCGGCAAGACGCGCTTGGCCAGCTTGGGGTCGAGCTCGTCGATATAGGCATTGCAGGCCAGCACCAGCACATCGGCGCGCACACTGCCCTGCTCGGTGGTCACTACATAGCCGTGGCCTTCCTGGCGATAACTCAGCGCTTTGCTGTGCTCATGGATACGCCCGCCCGCAGCTTCGATGGCGGCGGCCAGGCCCAGGGCCAGTTTCAATGGATTGAGGTGGCCGCCTTCGGGGTCGTAGAGGCCAGCCTGGTAACGCTCCGTGGCGACCCAGGCAGGCAATTGCTCGCGGGGGATAAATTGCAGGCCGTCATGGCCCCATTTGTGGCTGGCTTCGTGTTGCCATTCATGCAGGATGGCGTTGCGCCGTGGCAGTACGGAGGTCCACAGGTGGCCGGGGCGGTAGTCGCAGTCAAAGCCATGGCGGCCCGGCAGTTCACGCAGCTCGGCGGCAGCCCAGCGCATGCTGTCCCACAAGCGGCGCGCCCGCTCCAACCCCAGCGCGGCTTCCAGCGGCGGCATATCGCACGACCAACCGAGAATCGCCTGCCCACCATTACGGCCACTGGCGGCCCAGGCCACGCGGCTGGCTTCGATCAGCGTGACCCGCTTGCCGGCCAACGCCAGGCGCAAGGCCGTGTGCAGGCCACTAAAACCGGCGCCGACAATGACCACATCGGTGTTGTGCTCGCCCTGCACGGGTGGGCGTTGCGTCAGAACATCCGCGCAACTGTGGGCGTAGTAGCTATCGACATGCTGGTGGGAGCGCTGAAACATAAGCCATCCAAATTCACGTGTGTGAAATTAATATCGAATAATTTCACGCACGCTAGCTGAAAACATTTCTTGAGGCAACCTCACCGCTTGACCTTGCCACCGTGACAAGCCTGACCCTGCGCACTCATCTGGTTCGGGACCCCAGCGCATGACCACACGACGTACCTTTGTAAAAAGCCTCGCCGCCGGCACTGTGCTTGGCGGCCTGGGCCTTTGGCGCAGCCCGGTGTGGGCCGTCAGCGGCGATGGCCAGGCGCAAGCACTCAGTGGCACTGACTTCGAGCTATGGATTGGCGAAACCCCGGTGAATATCACCGGCAAGGCCCGCACCGCGATCACCGTCAACGGCGGCCTGCCCGGCCCGCTATTGCGCTGGCGTGAAGGCGAAACCGTAACCCTGCGGGTAAAAAACCGCCTGCGCGAAGACACCTCCATTCACTGGCACGGCATTTTGCTGCCGGCCAATATGGATGGCGTGCCCGGCATGAGTTTCGACGGCATTGGCCCGGATGGCCTGTACACCTACCGCTTTACCCTCAAGCAAAGCGGCACCTACTGGTATCACAGCCATTCCGGCATGCAGGAACAGGCCGGGCTCTATGGGCCGCTGGTGATCGAGCCGCAGCAACCCGAACCCTTCGCCTACGAGCGCGACTACGTGGTGCTGCTGAGCGACTGGACCGACGAAAACCCCAACAGCCTGCTGCCCACCCTGAAAAAACAGGCCGACTACTACAACCGCCACAAACGCACCCTGGGCGACTTTATCGACGACGTCGGCCGCGACGGCTGGCGCGCCACCGTTAGCGAGCGCCTGGGCTGGGCACAGATGCGCATGACGCCCACCGATATCGCCGATGTCAGCGGCCAGACTTACACCTACCTGCTTAACGGCCATCCCCCCGACGGCAACTGGACGGGCCTGTTCCAACCGGGTGAGCGTATTCGCCTGCGCCTGATCAACGCCGGCAGCATGAGCTATTTCGACTTTCGCATTCCCGGCCTGCAGATGACGGTGGTGGCCGCCGATGGCCAGCACGTTACCCCCGTGACCGTCGATGAACTGCGCCTGGCCTCGGCGGAAACCTATGACGTGATCGTGCAGCCGCAGGACGCCGAGGCCTACACCCTGTTCGCCCAGGCCATGGACCGCAGCGGGTATGCCTGCGGCACCTTGGCGCTGCGCGAGGGTTTGCGTGCGCCGGTGCCGGAGCTCGATCCCCGGCCGCAGCTCAGCATGCGCGATATGGGCATGGACCACGGCGCCATGGATCACAGCGCGATGGCCGGCATGCCAGCCCATCCGGCCAGCGAAACCAATAACCCGCTGGTGGATATGCAAGCCATGATGCCCACCGCTCAGCTTGAAGACCCAGGCCTGGGCCTGCGTGACAACGGCCGCCGCGTGCTGACCTACA
>JBCECW010000530.1:2861-3409 GCA_039207785.1 Pseudomonas sp.
ACCGGCTGCTGGGCCTGGCCCGCGAAATCGCGGCCGACCCCGATGGCCGCGAGCCCAGCCGCACCCTGGAAATCCACCTGACCGGGCATATGGAAAAATTTTCCTGGTCATTTGACGGCGTGCCCTTTTCGGCCGCCGAACCGATCCGCCTGACCTACGGAGAACGGGTCCGCATCGTGCTGGTCAATGACACGATGATGGCCCACCCCATCCACCTGCATGGTTTGTGGAGCGACCTGGAAGACGAACAGGGCAACTTTCAGGTGCGCAAACACACCATCAACCTGCCGCCCGGCAGCAAACGCAGCTACCGCGTTACTGCCGACGCCCTGGGCCGCTGGGCCTTTCACTGTCACCTGTTGCTGCATATGAGCGCCGGCATGATGCGCGAAGTGCGGGTAGAAGAAGGACCTGCAACATGAAGCGCCTGACCTGTAGCGTGCTGGCCGCCCTGCTGCTGCCCCCGGCCCTGGCCGCCGAAACCATGGACCACGATATGGCCGGCATGGATATGTCGACCATGGACCACAGCACCATGGACCACAGCA
>JBCECW010000531.1:0-3387 GCA_039207785.1 Pseudomonas sp.
ACCCAGAGCTCGTCCAAAGACTTCTTCCAGGAAATCGCCAGCGCCAGCGCCTATATGAGCCGCGACCCGTCCAAGCTGGTCAAGGGCAGCAACCTGGCCGAAAGCGGCATTCTGGGGGAATACCTCGAGGGCCTGCCGTATCGCAGCAAGTCCCTGAGCATGACCCAGGACCTGTGGCTGTCTCTGAGCGTGGCCGAGCAGCAGGACTTTATCGACGAGCTGGACTCGAAGATCCGCCTGTATGAAAGCTTCCATAACGACGTCGCCAACTGGGTACGTTTCGGCGATGCCGAACCGGGCGATGCCTTGTACCGCGTTCCGCTGTCGACCCTGCCCTGATGCTGCGCCTGCGTGAGGTGTACAAGACCCGTGGCGAGGGCGCGCAGCGCTACAGCCTGCGCGTGCCCGCCCTGGACTTGCTGGCCGGCGAGCAGATCGCCGTGGTCGGCCCCAGTGGGTGCGGCAAAAGCACCCTGCTCGACCTGCTCGCCCTGGTGCTGAGCCCCGACGCCAGCAGCGAGTTCCAGCTCAGCCTCAGCGGCGCCCATCACGACCTCGCCGCGCTCTGGCGCGAGCGCGCCCAGGACCGCCTTACTGCCCTGCGCAGCCAGGCCCTGGGCTATGTCCTGCAAACCGGCGGGCTGCTGGATTTTCTCAGCGTGCGGCGCAATATCAGCCTGCCCCGCGAGCTGCTGAAACTGCCCGCTGACGACGCCGTGCAACGCCTGGCCGCGCGCCTGGAGATTGCCGCCTACCTGGACCGCTCGCCCACCAGCCTGTCCGTCGGCCAGCGCCAGCGGGTGGGCATTGCCCGTGCCCTGGTGCATGGCCCACGCCTGATCCTGGCCGATGAGCCGACGGCCTCGCTGGACCCGGCCAATGCCGAGCGAGTGATGCACTTACTGGTAGAGCAAGCCCGCGAGCACCGCGCCTGTACCGTGGTGGCCACCCATGATGAAGCCCTGGCCCGCCAGGCCGGGCTGCGCATCGTGCCGATCCGCTGGCAGCGCGACGCCGACGGCGGCGTGACCGCGACCCTGGAAGCGCTGCACTGATGGGCCTGCGTTTGCTCGCCTCGCTGGCCTGGGCCGACTACCGCGGCGAAGCCCGGCTGTCGATTTGCGCCGTGCTGGCGCTGGCGGCGGTGATTACCCCATTGCTGGTGTTGTTCGGCCTCAAGGTGGGCCTGGTGGGCACCCTGACCGAACGCCTGGAAAAAGACCCGGCCGTGCGTGAAGTCATCACCCTCGGCGGCGGCCGCTACAGTGCAGCAGATATCGCCGACCTGGCGCAGCGCGCGGATGTCGCCTTCGCCCTGGCCCGCACCCGGCAGATTGCCGCCACTGGCGACCTTAGCCGCGATGCCGCCGGCCCCGTGGTAACCGTGGAAATGCTGCCCACCGCCGCAGGCGACCCGTTGCTTGGCGCGGCGCCCACACCGCTGCTGGATAACCAGGTGTTGCTTAGCCAGAGCGCCGCCGAAAAACTTGGCGTGGTGGCCGGCGACACCCTGAGCGTGCGCTTTGGCCGGCGCCTGGATGGCCAGGCCGAATCGCGCCAGCTCGACCTGAATGTGCTGGAGGTACTGCCCCTGGAAGCCTTTAGCCGCGATGGCCTGTTTGCCCCGCTGGGTTTGCTTGAAGCGGCCGAGGATTACCGCGATGGCCGCGCAGTGCCGCGCCTGGGCTGGCCCGGCAAACCGGCGGGCGAGGCCGGCGCACGGGTGTACCCGGGGCTGCGTTTATATGCACGCGACCTCGATGGCGTGGAAAGCCTGCGGCAGTACTTCGCCAGCACGGGGCGCGAAGTGGCCACCCAGGCCCAGGCGATTGCCCAGGTACGGTCGCTGAGCCGCAACCTGTCCCTGGTGTTCTGGATCGTCAGTGGCCTGGCCGTGGCCGGCGCCTTCGCCGCCGTGGTGGCCAATACCCTGGCGGCGGTACAACGCAAACGCCGGGCGCTGGCAATTTTGCGCCTGCTGGGGTTTCCCACCCCGGCCCTGGTCGGTTTTCTGCTGTTGTTGGCGCTGTACAGCGGGCTGTTCAGCCTGCTGCTGGCCAGCCTGCTGGCGCTGGTCGCCGAGGTGGGCTTGAACAGTTTGTTCAGCGCCGGCCCCGGGGAATATATTTGCCGCCTGTTGCCCGGCCACTATCTGCTGGCGTTGCTCGCCACCGCCCTGTGCAGCGCCCTGGCGGCCGCCGCCGGGGGCTGGCGCGCGGCGCAGATCGAAGCGAACGAGGGATTACGTGATGTTTAAGTGGTACACCGCCGCGCTGACGCTGGCACTCGGTTCCCCGCTGCTGTCCGCGCCGGTACTGGCCGAGGACAGCCCGGCAGACGAAAGCAGCGTGGACAACCCCAAGCCCTTGCCAGACGACGTCAGCCTGCCTCTGCCCTGCGGTGGCAGCATGCTGCTGCGTTATGTCTATGTACTGGCCAATGGCGCGCTGGACGACCATGAGATCAGCCTGGGCTACCCCTTCAGCGAAGACGAGGCCGGCTACAAGCAGTCGTTTATCTCCGGTTACCGCCGCGACTTTATCAACGGCCAGTTCACCGTGAATGACCTGCCGGGCGCCTGGAAAACCACCCTGGCGCCGGTGCTGCCGAAAAAACAGGCCGGCACCCCGCTGTCGCCCATGCTGTATTTCATCGGCAAATACGAAGTGACCGCACGCCAGTACCAGGCGGTGATGGACCAGGCGCCCTCGCTGGCCGGCCAGGGCGAACCGCCGGCCTGCCCGGAGCCGGCCACGGGCGCGGCGGCGCGCTTGCCGAAAGTGAATATCTCGCACTTTGATGCCGAGCGGTTTGCCGCCGTGTACACCGCCTGGCTGATGAAGAACCACCGCGACCTGCTGCCCGTCAGCGGCCGCAGCAAAAATGCCGAAGACGGCGGCCTGGGTTTTGTCCGCCTGCCCTCCGAAGCCGAGTGGGAATATGCTGCCCGCGGTGGCCAGGCCGTCAGCCGCCAGGAGCTGGATGGCCGCCTGTTTCCGCGCAAGGTAGAAGGCAGCGACCAGGAAGGCCCGCTCAGTGACTGGGCGGTGTACAACCAGGTGGCCGGGGGCAGCGGCCAGCAGGCGCGGCTGCTGCCCATCGGCACCAAGCTGCCCAACCCGTTCGGCCTGTTCGATGTGATCGGCAACGCCGCCGAAATGGTGCAGGAGTCCTTCCAGCTGGTGCACGCCGGGCGACGCCAGGGCACCTACGGCGGCTTTGTGGTCAAGGGCGGCAACTACCTGGAAGGCGAAACCACCCTGTTCACCGGCATGCGCCGCGAGTATCCGCTGTTCGCCGCCGACGGCACCGAGCAGCGCAACGAAACCACCGGCTTTCGCGTGGCCATCGGCGCCCTGTCGGCCCCGCGCTCGCGCTACACCGAGC
>JBCECW010000532.1:0-2640 GCA_039207785.1 Pseudomonas sp.
TTCCCATGAAGGTTGTGAAGCGGGTTTTGCTTCTGGTGGTGCTCGCCGTTTTGGCGCTGCTCGCCGTCGTGTTGTATTACATCGCCAACCCCAACCTTCCGGCCTTCGAGCAGCCCACCCAGCTGCATTACCTGGAGCAATGGACGCCCGAGGCGCGCCAGACCTACTACTACACCCCCCAGGGCACCGAAGTTAAAGGCGTGCGCTACGAGTGGTTCACCGCGCTGGAGCTGCCGTTTTCCGAAGACAAATTCGCCGCCCCCGAGTACCTCGCCCGCTTTGGTTTTCTCACCGAGCCCAATCAGCAGCCTACCGCCTTGAACCCCGGTAATCTGCCCGTGGGTTTTTCCCGCCACGAAGAAGACGAAACCGGCGTGCAATTGCTGGATATCAGCTGCGCGGCGTGCCACACCGGCGAGCTGCGCTTCAAGGGCCAGGCGGTACGTATCGACGGCGGCGCGGCCCTGCATTCGCTGGCGTCCACCGTGCCCACGCTCAAGGGCGGCAGTTTTGGCCAGGCGCTAGGTATGAGCATGGCCTTTACCTACTACAACCCGCTTAAATTCACCCGCTTTGCCAAGGCCGTGCTGGGCAGCAAATACCCCGAGGGCCGCGACCAGCTGCGCACCGATTTCAAGGTGTCGCTCGACCGCCTGCTGTCGCAAGCCTGGAACGACACCCACCGCGGCCTGTACCCCACCGAAGAAGGCTTCGGCCGTACCGACGCCTTTGGCCGTATCGCCAACACCGTGTTTGGCGACGCCATCGACCCCAGCAACTACCGCGTCGGCAATGCCCCGGTGAGCTACCCGCAGCTGTGGGATATCTGGAAGTTCGACTGGGTGCAGTGGAACGGTTCGGCCATGCAGCCGATGGCGCGCAATATCGGTGAAGCCCTGGGGGTGGGCGCCACGGTAAAACTGTTCGAAGACAACCAGGGCCGCGTGCCGGAAGCCGAACGTTACGCCTCCACCGTGCGCGTGCGTGATCTCTACACCCTGGAAGAAACCCTCAAGCAACTGAAGCCGCCGGCCTGGCCGGAGCCCGTGCTGGGCAAGGTCAATATCGAGCTGGCCAGCCGTGGCCATGCGCTGTTCCAGGAAAACTGCGCCTACTGCCATGCGCCCGATCCCAAGGCCCCGGACAAGCGCCTGGCGCCAACCCGCGACCCGGAATGGCGGATGCGCATCGTGCCCATCAGCATCATCGGCACCGACCCCACCACCGCCGACAATATTGCCGACCACCGCTTCAATATCAGCAAGCTGGGCTGGAGCAAGGAGCAGCTCAGCACCCTGGGCGTAAAGCTGTTCGACGGCAAACTGGAAGACCTGAATTTCCGCAGCATTTCCAGCGCCAAGGGCCTGGCCTATATCACCGCCTACGTGGAAAACCGCGCCTACCAGGACGCCAGCATCAGCGGTGAGGAACGCTGGAAAATGGACGGCTATGGCCTGCCCATCGGCGTCCAGGAAAAACGCGGCTACAAGGCGCGACCCCTGGACGGCATCTGGGCCACCCCGCCCTTCCTGCACAACGGCTCGGTGCCCAGCCTGTTTGAACTGCTCTCGCCGGTGTACGAGCGGCGCAGTGAATTCTGGGTCGGCAACCACGAATACGACCCCGAGCGCGTGGGCTATCGCAGCGAGAAGTTCGACGGCGGTTTCCTGTTTAAAACCAGCGTCACCGGCAACCACAACAGCGGCCATGAATTCCGCGATGGCTGCCGCCAGCAAGGCGTGATCGGCCGCGGCCTGCAACCCAATGAGCGACTGGCGCTGATCGAGTACCTCAAGGTGCTGGGCAACCCGGCACTGGAAAGCCAGTTGCAACCCGTGACGCCTGCGCCGTGGAACCCCGGCCCGCTCTGCCAAGGCTGATTCGCCCACAGGACATAACAAAAAAGGATTCGCTTAATGCTTAAACGCTTCTGGCTCTGGCTGGGTCGCCTGCTGGGCAAACTGGTGTTATTTCTCGCCGTCGTCGGCCTGGGTGGCTGGGGCATCGCCGAGCTGTATTACGCGTGGAAATTCTCTGGCCCGGTGTCGGCCGAAGAGCAGATTCCCCCCGGCGAAGCGGCCATGACCCGCGGCATCATCGAAGATGCCATTCGGGTGGTCGAGCAGCACAAAGACCAGACCCGCGTACTGCGCGACGCCCATGCCAAAGCCCATGGCTGCGTAAAGGCCGAAGTCACGGTGCTGCCCGAACTCAATGGCGAGCTGCGCCAGGGCGTGTTCAGCGAGCCGGGCAAGACCTGGCAGGCGCTGATGCGTCTTTCCAACGGCAATGCCTACCCGCAGTTCGACCGCGTGCGCGATGCGCGTGGCATGGCGATCAAGCTGTTCGATGTACCCGGCGCCAAGCTGATGACCTCGCCCGCCGTGGCCGAAGAGCAGGATTTTGTGATGTTCAATCACCCATCGTTTTTTGTCAGCGACGTGGCCGAGTACCAGAGCAACTTCAAGGCCCAGGCCAACGGCCAGCAAGTGCTGGCGTTTTTCCCCAGCTGGGACCCGCGCAGCTGGCAGATCCGCCACCTGACCATTGCCCTGAAAACCCTGGCGCCGGCCCCCGACAGCCCGGTGGCCACCACCTACGACTCGGTGGCGCCATTCAAATTCGGCCCGCACAACATCA
>JBCECW010000532.1:2650-3064 GCA_039207785.1 Pseudomonas sp.
CGTGGTGCCGGCCCCGGCGCGCTGCCCGGCCTATACGTTGCCGGCGGTAAATACCGATATGCCCAACTTCCTGCATGACGCGCTGTACCAGCAGCTGTCGCTGGACCGCGTACCGGCCTGTTTCGAGCTGCAAGTGCAGCGGCAGAACCCCGACCATTACATGCCACTGGAAGACACCAGCATCGAATGGAGCGAAGCCATTTCGCCGTTCGAAACGGTGGCCACCATCAAGGTGCCGGCGCAGGATTTCGACAGCACCGAGCAGACCATCGCCTGCGATAACCAGTCGTTCAACCCCTGGCATGCGCTGCCGGAACATCGCCCGTTGGGCGGCATCAACCGCCTGCGCAACGCCGTGTATGAAGCGGTGAGTGCCTACCTCCACGAGCGAAACGCGCAGTAGGAGCCAGCTTG
>JBCECW010000532.1:3074-3387 GCA_039207785.1 Pseudomonas sp.
CGACCAAGGTCGCTCCTACAAAAAGCCACTCGAAGCCCCGCCATGCGGGGCTTTTTTATGGGAAAAACGAGCGCTTTTATCAGTTTTGCGACTTTTTTCTGCTAATCAGCGACTTTATTGTGACTCCAAGGTCAGGTGCGGCCATCAACACCCTGAAGGCCCAAGTAGCGAAGACTCGCTCCAGCGGCCGCTTACTGTTGGGACCCATCGGAGAAACAACCCCATGAACACCCCGCTCCGTGTTAACGAAGCTTTGTTGATTGCCCACCGCGCTTTTCAACCGTTCCAATGCGTCGCCTGGGCGCCACAAGAT
>JBCECW010000533.1:0-3383 GCA_039207785.1 Pseudomonas sp.
CTGCCGCTGTGGGAATTCGGCCTGCCGGACGATGCCAGCCTGCACGGCGAAGACTTGATGACCGGGCACACCTGGACCTGGCATGGCAAAACCCAATGGATGCGTATCGAGCCGTGGCAGCAGCCATTTGGCATCTGGCGCGTGCGGGCCACCGGCTAAGGGGGATGGCATGAGCGAGCACGTGCTACCCCTGGTGGATATCAAGCGCGACCTCAGCGAACTGATGCAGTCGCGCAGTAGCCTGACCTTGAGCCGCGAATCGTTGCCGGTTTACCTGCCCGAGCGCCGCTGGTTTTCGACCCCGGACGATGCCGCTGCCGCGCAATACAAGCTGCTGTATGCCGTGCCGTTTGGCGCCAGCAGCGTGCTTAGCGAAGTGGAAGTGCGCACGGGCAATCAGGTGGAGCAGTACCAGTTGCCGCTGAGTTACTCGGCAGATCATATCGCCGACAGCAGCACGCCCGCGCAATCAGCGTTGGCGCGTATACGCCTCGACGGCGATGCTGGGCTGCTGATCGATGCTTTTACCCAGGGCGAATTCAGCCAGCAGGTGGTGCGCTCTCTGCGTGAAGGGCAGGTGCTGAATGCCAATGGCTGCCGACCGCACAATTGCAGGCGCTGGCGGATAAACCGGATGAGCCAGTCCGCCTGGTGGCGGCCGAGCAATCCAACAGCTCGGCGCTGATTGGCCAACGTATGGTGCTGAAGTTGGTGCGGCGGGTGATGCCGGGTATTCACCCGGAAACCGAAATGGGCGGTTACCTCACCGCCCAGGGCTTTGCCAATATTCCGCAGCTGCTGGGCGAAGTGCGCCGGGTGGATGCCCAGGGCGTGCCCTATACCTTGATGGTGCTGCAGCAGTTTCTGCATAACCAGGGCGATGCCTGGTCGTGGACGCTAAATGCACTGGAACGGGCAATCCGCGAGCCGGCCAGTGCCCTTGATGAACTGGTCGCCTTTGCCCGGCAGTTGGGCCAGCGCCTGGGGGAAATGCACCGGGTGCTAGCCCAACCCAGCGAAAACCCGGACTTTGGCGCCATTACCAGTACCCAGAACGATGTGGATGAATGGGCCGGCAGCATCAGTACGCAGTTGCAGGCGGCGCTGCTCGAAGTAGAGAAAAGCCCAAGTGCCGATGCCGCCAGCGCGCAGTGGCTGGCCGAGCATAGCCAGCAGCTGTTGGCTGCGGTCAGCCAGCTGGCGCAACTGTGCCTGGGCGGCTTGCGCATTCGTGTGCACGGCGATTTGCACCTGGGCCAGGTGCTGGTGGTGCAGGGCGATGCGTACCTGATCGACTTCGAAGGCGAGCCCACCCGCAGCCTGCAAGAGCGCCGCACTCGCCATAGCCCGATCAAGGATGTGGCCGGGATGATCCGCTCGTTCGACTACGCCGCCGCCATGGCCATGCGCAACGCCCATACCGATGCCGCAAGCGCGATGGCCGAGCAGTATCGCCAGCAGTCACGCAATGCCTTTCTCGACGCCTATCGGCTGGCCGCCGCCGACTTGCCGCATACCTGGCACGAGCGCGACGGCGAAGCGGCGGCCCTGGCCTTGTTCAGCCTGGAAAAGGCCGCCTACGAAATTCTTTATGAAGCCCGCTACCGCCCCGACTGGCTGAATGTGCCGGTGCAGGGTCTGGTGGAATTGGGCCAACAGTTACCAGGGAGCAGTGCACGATGATCGACCTGAATGTGCCGGCTGCGCTGAATGTCGAGCTACCGGACCCCAATGTGCAGGCGCTGGTGCGCGCCGAGCATAACGACCCCTTTGCCTTTCTCGGACCGCACCGCGATAAGCAGGGGCCGATTGTGCGTGCCTATCTGCCCGGTGCGCTGGGCGTCGATCTGATCGATGCCGCCACCGGCGGCAATATGGGCGAGCTGCGCCAGGGCGAAACGCCTGGGCTCTTTACCATTCGCCCGCTGGACCAGCGTGCCTATCGCCTGCGTATTCGCTGGGGCGAAGGCGAGCAGGAAACCGAAGACCCTTACGCGTATGGCCCGCAATTGGGCGATACCGATATCTACCTGTTCAGCGAAGGCAATCACCGCGAATTGGGCAAGGCGTTTGGTGCGCAGCTGGTGGAGCACAACGGCGTGCACGGCGTGCGTTTTGCCGTATGGGCGCCGAATGCGCGGCGGGTGTCGGTGGTGGGGCATTTCAATGGTTGGGATGGGCGCCGCCATATGATGCGTGCGCGCCATCCCTCCGGCATCTGGGAGCTGTTTATCCCGCGGCTGGGCCCTGGCGAGGTGTACAAATACGAAATCCTGGGCAGTCATGGTGTATTGCCGCTCAAGGCTGATCCGATTGCGCTGGCCACTGAATTGCCGCCGGCCACTGGCTCGGTGGTGGCGCAGCCGCTGGAGTTTGTCTGGAACGATCAGCAGTGGCTGGCCGAGCGGCAGAACGCCCAGGCCCATAACCGCCCGCTGTCGATCTACGAGATGCATGTCGGCTCGTGGCGGCATAACGATGGGCGCGTGTTGCAGTGGCCGGAACTGGCCGAGCAGTTGATTCCCTATGTGCTGGAAATGGGCTTTACCCATGTCGAGCTGCTGCCGATCATGGAGCACCCCTTTGGCGGCTCCTGGGGTTACCAGTTGTTATCGCAATTCGCCCCCAGCGCGCGTTATGGCACGCCGGCGCAATTTGCTGCGTTTGTCGATGCCTGCCACTGCGCCGGTATCGGCGTGATCCTTGACTGGGTGCCCGCGCATTTCCCCACCGATAGCCATGGTTTGGCCCGCTTCGACGGCACCGCGCTGTATGAATATGCGCACCCGTTCGAGGGCTTTCACCAGGACTGGGACACCTTTATCTACAACCTCGGCCGCAATGAAGTGCACGGCTATATGCTGGCTTCGGCCCTGCATTGGCTGCGCCAGTACCATATCGACGGCCTGCGGGTGGATGCCGTGGCGTCCATGCTCTATCGCGACTATTCACGCAAGGACGGCGAGTGGATTCCCAACCGCCACGGTGGCCGGGAAAACCTCGAGGCCATCGACTTTCTTCGCCACCTAAACGATGTGGTGCATACCGAAGTGCCAGGGGCGCTGGTGATTGCCGAAGAGTCCACCGCCTGGCCCGGCGTCAGCCATGACACCCGTGGCGGCGGCCTGGGCTTTGCCTACAAGTGGAATATGGGCTGGATGCACGACAGCCTGAAATACATCAGCGAAGACCCGGTCAACCGTGGCCATCACCATCACCAGCTGACCTTCGGTTTGCTCTACGCCTTTACCGAGCAATTTATCCTGCCGATTTCCCACGACGAAGTGGTGCACGGCAAGCGCTCGCTGCTAGACAAGATGCCCGGCGACCGCTGGCAGAAGTTCGCCAACCTGCGCCTGTACCTGAGCTTCATGTGGAGCCAT
>JBCECW010000534.1:0-3381 GCA_039207785.1 Pseudomonas sp.
GGATTTTCTACCAGGTCACCGATGTGCAGGGAAAGCTGATCTCCGGCTACGAAAACCTGCCCGGTCCACCGCCGAAAACCCTGCGCACCGATGCCTATCCGGCCCTGGCGAAGTTTTACGATGCCACCTATCAAGGTGTGGATGTGCGGGTGGTCAGCCTGTTGCGCCCGGTCAGCGAACCGACCATCAATGGCACCGCGGAAATTCGCGTGGCGGAAACCGAGGAAGCCCGCGAGCGTTTGGCCCGTGGGCTGCTGGCTGACTCGTTATGGCGCCTGGTGGTGCTGTCGTTGGCGGCCATGGTACTGGTGTGGTTCACCATCAGCGCGGCGCTGCGCCCGCTAAATCAATTGCGCAATGTAGTGGCCGAGCGGCAACTGGATGACCTGCGGCCACTGCCGATGGTGGCCACCGCCCGCGAGCTGGTGCCGCTGGTGGAAGCGTTAAACCAATTTACTGAGCGCCTGCGCGGCTTGTTCCAGCGTCAGGCCGACTTTATTGCCGAAGCCGCCCACGAGTTGCGCACGCCGCTGGCGGCATTGAAAGCGCGGGTGGAACTGGGCCTGCGCGAGCAAGAGCCACAGCGCTGGCAGCAAACCTTGCGCGAAGCGGCGCAAAACACCGATAGCCTGACCCACTTGGCCAACCAGCTGTTGTCCCTGGCGCGGATCGAAAGCGGGGCGCGGGCGATTGCCGAAGGCGGCGCCGAGCAGATCGACCTTAGCCAGCTATGCCGCGAGCTGGGCATGGCCCTGGCGCCGTTGGCCCATTCCAAAGGCATCGCCCTGGCCTTGGAGGCAGAGCAACCGGTGTGGCTGATGGGTGAGCCGACCTTGCTCAACGAACTGCTCAGCAACCTGGTGGATAACGCCCTGGCCCATACGCCGCAGGGCGGCAATGTGATTATCCGGGTGCTGGCCCCGGGCGTTCTCGAAGTAGAAGACGACGGCCCGGGCATTCCGGCCGACCAGCGCGACAAGGTGTTCCAGCGTTTCTACCGGCGCAACCCGAGCCTGGGCGGCGCGGGTTTGGGCCTGGCCATCGTCGGCGAAATTTGCAGCGCCCATCAGGCAACGATCAGCCTGCATGACGGCCCGACTGGCGGCCTGCTGGTACGGGTAGCGTTCGTCTAAGCAATACGCTCTCGTAGGGTGCGCTCCGCGCACCGAGCAATTACGGGGCGAGGCTCAGCGGCTGCTGGGCTTCCATCAAGTACTGGGCGATCTTGCCGCTGTCACGCAACTGCTTGAGCCCTTCATTAAAGCGAGCGATCAGCTCGGCATTGCCGGGCACGGCGCGCGACAGCATCAGGTGCAGGGTGTCGCTGCGCAGCGGCTTGGGGTGGAAGGTCAGTTGCGCGCGCTCGGCGGCGCTGAAGTGCTGGTGCAGCATGTCGAAGGCCACGGTCTTGTCCATCGGCACCACGTCGATGCGCCCGGCCAGCAGTTGGCGCAGGGCCAGTTCTTCATTGGTTTGCCGGCGTACGGTGAGGGTGCCGTCGGCTTCGGCCTGCTGGAACGCCGGCCCATAGTCGAAGCCGTTGGCACCGCCCACCTGCAGACCTTTGAGGTCTTGCACCTGGTTCCAGTCCATGGGGTGGTCTTTGCGGTGGAACAGGTAGTAGCTGCTGTCCACCACCGGGTCGCTGACGTAGAAGTCCTTGTCCCGTTCTTCGCTACGCAACCACACGGCGGTGCCGGCGCGTTGCCCGCGCTGGGCCAGCATCAATGAGCGGGCCCAGGGGTAGAAGTCCCATTGCACGTGCACGCCTTGCAAGGCAAAGGCTTCGGCGACGATGCGCGAAGCTATGCCTTGGTGGGGCAGGGTCTGGCCCAGGTAGGGCGGCCATTCGCCGTTGGTCAGGCGAACATCCTCGGCGAGCGCCGGCGCGGCGCCCATTAGCAAGCTGATGCACAACAGCACAATGCGCATTTGCGGATTCCCCATCCAAGCCCTGCGGCTCAGCATAGTGGCAAATCGCCGTGCCTGCTGGGTGAATTTTTTACTGCAACATGCCCATGGCTGCTTCCATGGCCGCCGAGAGGTCTTCGTCGGCATTCAGGTCGGCGCTTGGGTCCAGGCCCAGCTTGGCGAACGCCGGAATCTGCGACCAGTCGAGCTGGGTGTAGGGGTGCTCGCTGCCCAGGTAGCTTTGCAGCGTGGCGACCTGGACGATATCGACGTAATCCACCTTCGGCGAATTACGGGTGAAGTCCAGGTACTGGCTGGGCAGGGTGGCGATATTTTCCGGGAAGTCCCAGGCCTTGAGGATCTTGTCGCCAATGATCGGGTGAATGCGCTCGATCACATGGTTGAGGCTGATGGAGTCGGACAACAACTCGTCGTGCTCTTCGGCGTAGGTCAGGATCGGCAATACGCCAATCTGGTGGATCAGGCCGGCGAGGGTGGCCTGGTCGGGCATCAGGCGCGTGTAGTGGCGGCACAGAACGTGGCTGATGCCGGCGATTTCAGTGCTTTTGTTCCACACTTCGCGCATTTTGCGGTCGACCACGTCGGAGGTGGCCTGGAACATCTGTTCCATGGCCAGGCCCGTAGCCAGATTGCAGGTGTAATTGATGCCCAGACGGCCGACGGCCATCTGCAGGTCGGTGATTTCCTTGTTGGTGCGCAGCAGCGGGCTGTTGACCACCTTGATGATGCGTGCGGTGAGCGCGGCGTCGTTGCCGATCACCTTGCTGAGCTGGGGAATGCTGATGTCCGGGTCTTCGGCGGCTTCGCGAACCTTCAGGGCCACCTCGGGCAGGGTTGGCAGCACCAGTTCGTCGTTGTCGATGGCCTGAATCAGTTCGTGTTGGACTTTGTCAGCAAGTTTGCTCATGAACGTATCTCTGCTGGCGCCACCTGCCGGGCAGGTGGCCGAAAAATAATAGGGTTAACGCTGGATCTCGCGATCCGAGTCCAAGGTGTAAGGCAGGTCCAGGAGCTGGAGGGCCGGGCCGGTTTCGCTGCCGAGATGAATCCGTCCATCGACTACGGCATCTTCCTGCAATACCGCCAACAGTTCCACGCCCGTTTCGCTTTGCGCGGCCAATACCACTTCGCCAACGCTGGAACGGTGCACCGGGGAAAACAGTTCGCTGGCCACCGCCGGCAGTTCACTGTCGGCCAGGCTCAGGCGCTGCAGGCGCCGCTTGAGTTTGCCCAGGTACTGCATGCGCGCGACGATTTCCTGGCCGGTGTAGCAGCCTTTCTTGAAGCTGACGCCGCCCACTGCCTGCAGGTTGATCATTTGCGGAATGAATAGCTCGCGGGTGGGGCCCAGCACCTGGCCGATGCCGGCGCGTACCTGGGCGAGCAGCCAGTCGTTCAATGGGTGTTCGGCCAGCTTGGCCTTTATCTGCTGCAGGACCTGGGTAGCAA
>JBCECW010000535.1:0-3379 GCA_039207785.1 Pseudomonas sp.
CGCCGGTTTTACCATCAACACCCTGACCATGTTCGGCATGGTGCTGGCCATCGGCTTGTTGGTGGACGACGCCATCGTGGTGGTGGAAAACGTCGAACGGGTGATGGCCGAAGAACACCTGTCACCCAAGGAAGCCACGAAGAAATCCATGGGGCAGATCCAGGGCGCCCTGGTGGGTATCGCCATGGTGCTGTCGGCAGTACTGCTGCCAATGGCCTTCTTCGGCGGTTCCACCGGCGTGATCTACCGGCAGTTCTCCATCACCATCGTTTCGGCCATGGGCCTGTCGGTGCTGGTGGCCTTGATCTTCACCCCGGCGCTGTGCGCCACCATGCTCAAGCCGATCAAACCGGGCGAGCACGGCGTACCGAAACGCGGCTTCTTTGGCTGGTTCAACCGCAACTTCGACCGCAGCGTGCGCGGCTACGAGCGCGGTGTGGGCAGCATGCTGCGCAACAAGGCGCCCTACCTGCTGGCCTATGTGGTGCTGCTGGTGGGTATGGTCTGGCTGTTTACCCGCATTCCCACGGCGTTCCTGCCGGAAGAAGACCAGGGCGTGCTGTTTGCTCAGGTGCAAACCCCAGCAGGTTCCAGTGCCGGCCGCACCCAGGTGGTGGTCGATGAAATGCGTGCCTACCTGCTGAAAGACGAAGCGGCCACCGTGAACTCGGTGTTTACCGTTACCGGCTTTAACTTCGCCGGTCGCGGCCAGAGCTCGGGTATGGCCTTTATCATGCTCAAGCCCTGGGGTGAGCGCTCGGCGACCGACACCGTGTTCGCCCTGGCGCAACGTGCCCAGCAGCACTTCTTC
Source organism: Pseudomonas sp. (assembly GCA_039207785.1). Classification (GTDB taxonomy): domain Bacteria; phylum Pseudomonadota; class Gammaproteobacteria; order Pseudomonadales; family Pseudomonadaceae; genus Aquipseudomonas. The sequence continues at coordinate 812 of JBCECW010000535.1, forward strand.
AGCTTCCGCGACGCCATGGTGTTCGCCTTTGCCCCGCCCGCCGTACTGGAGCTGGGTAACGCCACCGGTTTTGACGTATTCCTCCAGGACCGTGCCGGCGTGGGCCACGACAAGCTGATGGAAGCCCGTAACCAGTTCCTCGGCATGGCCGCGCAAAGCAAGGTGCTGATGCAAGTGCGCCCTAACGGCCTGAACGATGAACCGCAATTCCAGCTGACCATCGACGATGAACGCGCCAGCGCGCTGGGCGTGACCCTGTCGGACATCAACAACACCCTGTCGATCGCCCTGGGCGGTAGCTACGTCAACGACTTTATTGACCGTGGCCGGGTGAAGAAGGTGTATATCCAGGGCGAAGCGAAATCGCGTATGACCCCGGAAGATCTGCAGAAATGGTACGTGCGCAATGGCGAAGGCAAGATGGTGCCCTTCTCCGCCTTTGCCTCCGGCTCGTGGATCTACGGCTCGCCGAAACTGGCCCGCTACAACGGCGTAGAAGCCATGGAAATCATGGGTTCGCCGGCACCGGGTTACTCCACCGGTGAGGCCATGGCCGAAGTTGAAGCGCTGGCGAAAAAGCTGCCGGCGGGTATCGGTTACTCCTGGACCGGCCTGTCGTACGAAGAGCGCCTGTCCGGCTCGCAAGCACCGGCGCTGTATGCCATTTCGCTGCTGCTGGTATTCCTCTGCCTAGCGGCCTTGTATGAAAGCTGGTCGATCCCGGTGGCGGTGATTCTCGTGGTGCCGCTGGGTATCATCGGTGCGCTGATGGCCACCAGCCTGCGCGGGCTTTCCAACGACGTGTTCTTCCAGGTGGGGCTGTTGACCACCGTGGGCCTGGCGGCGAAAAACGCCATCCTGATCGTCGAGTTCGCCAAGGAACTGCACGAACAGGGCAAGTCGCTGGTCGAGGCCGCACTGGAAGCCTGCCGCATGCGTCTACGGCCGATCATCATGACCTCCATGGCCTTTATTCTTGGCGTGGTGCCCCTGGCGATCTCCACCGGTGCCGGTTCGGGCAGCCAGCACGCCATTGGTACCGGCGTAATCGGCGGCATGCTGACCGCCACCGTATTGGCAATTTTCTGGGTACCGCTGTTCTTCGTCACGATCTCCTCGCTGTTCAAAGGCAAAGAGACCGAAACCCCACGTAATGAGGCTGGCCACTGATGCGCAAGTCCCTACTGTCCCTCGCGATTGCCAGCCTGATGCTGTCGGGCTGCTCGCTGATCCCGGAATACCTGCAGCCGGCCTCGCCGGTGGCCCAGGCCTACCCGCAAGGGCCGGCCTACAGCCCGAATGAGTCGGCCAAGGTCGCCGAAGCCGAACAAGGCTGGCGCCAGTTCTTCCACGACCCGGCACTGCAACAGCTGATCCAGACCGCGCTGGTGAACAACCGCGACCTGCGTGTGGCAGCGTTGAACCTCGACGCCTACGCCGCGCAGTACCGTATCCAGCGTTCGGACCTGCTGCCGAAAGTCACCGCCAATGGCGCTGGCACCCGCCAGCGTTTGCCGGCTGATCTGTCGCGCACCGGCGCGGCCACCACCAGCGGCGAATACACCGCCACCCTGGGCGTCAGCGCCTATGAGCTGGACCTGTTCGGCCGCGTGCGCAGCCTGAGCGAAGAGGCGCTGCAAACCTACTTCTCCAGCGAGCAAGCACGACGCAGCACCCAGCTCAGCCTGGTGGCCAACGTCGCCAATGCCTACCTGACGCTGACGGCCGACCAGGAACTGCTGCGGCTGACCGAAGAAACGCTGAAAACCTACGAAGACAGCTACAAGCTGACCCAACGTAGCAACGAAGTGGGCGTGGCCTCGGCCCTGGACCTCAGCCAATCGCGCACCTCGGTAGAAAGCGCGCGTGTGGCCCTGGCCCAGTACCAACGCCTGGTGGCACAAGACCGTAACGCCCTGGCCCTGCTGCTTGGCACCTCGGTGCCGGACGACCTGGTGGCCAACAAGCCGCTGGCCGATGACCTGCTGGAAGAAATGCCGGCGGGCGTGCCGTCCGAGCTGCTGCAACGCCGCCCGGATATCCTCCAGGCCGAGTTTCTGCTCAAGGCGGCCAACGCCAATATCGGCGCCGCCCGCGCGGCGTTCTTCCCCAGCATCAGCCTGACCGCCAATGCCGGTAGCGCCAGTGCCGACCTGTCCAACCTGTTCAAGGGCGGTTCGGGCAGTTGGTACTTCTCGCCGAGCATCAGCATTCCGATCTTCAACGCCGGTGAGCTGAAGGCCAGCCTGGACTACTCGAAAATCCAGAAAGACATTCGTGTAGCCCAGTATGAGAAATCCATTCAGACCGCGTTCCAGGAAGTGTCCGATGGCTTGGCCGCACGCCAGACCTACAACCAGCAGTTGCAGGCCCAGCGTGATTTCGTCACGGCCAACCAGGACTACTACCGCCTGGCCGAGCGCCGTTATCGCACCGGTATCGACAGCAACCTGACCTTCCTCGACGCCCAGCGTTCGTTGTTCAGCGCGCAACAGGCGCTGATTACCGACCGCCTGGCGCAGCTGACCAGCGAGGTCAATCTGTACAAGGCCCTGGGCGGTGGTTGGG
>JBCECW010000536.1:0-3376 GCA_039207785.1 Pseudomonas sp.
CGCCGCCTCGGCCGAGGCCAGGGCGCCGAGGCCCCCGGTAAGGCGCTCCTGCGGCAGTTCCGGCTGCACGTAGGCGAAGCCCATGCCCGGCTGGCCCAGCAGGTTTTCCTTGGGCACGCGCACGTCCTGGAAGAACAGCTCGGAGGTGTCCTGCGCCTTCATGCCCACCTTCTCCAGGCGCTTGCCCTTGGAGAAGCCCGGCGTATCGGCCTCGACCAGAAACAGACTGGTGCCCTTGGCCCCCGCCTTGGGATCGGTCTTGGCCACCACCACGATCAGATCGGCCAGCCAGCCGTTGGTGATGAAGGTCTTCGAGCCGTTGATCACGTACTCGTCGCCGTCGAGCACGGCAGTGGTCTTCACCCCCTGCAGGTCGGAGCCGGCGCCCGGCTCGGTCATGGCGATGGCGGTGACCATCTCGCCGCTCACCAGCTTGGGCAGATAATGCTGTTTCTGCGCCTCGCTGCCGTAGTGGAGGATGTAGGGCGCGACTATGTCCGAATGCAGCGAGAAGCCGATACCGGTCAGGCCGAGGCGACCGATCTCCTCGATCACCACCGCGCTATAAAGGAAGTCGGCCGCCATGCCGCCATATTCTTCCGGCAAATGCGAGCAGAGCATGCCGGCCTCGCCCGCCTTGTTCCAGAGCGTGCGGTCGATATGCCCGTCCTTTTCCCATTGATGGTGATAAGGCACGGCTTCCTGCTCAAGAAACTTGCGCACGCTGTCACGAAACAGCTCGTGGTCGGAGCTGAACAGGGTTCTTGGAATCATTGTTTTACCCACTGGATACGTCTAAGCCGGGATTGGCAAGGCCCCGACTGTAGGACAGTCATACGTTTCGACACACTGGACACATGCGACAAAAAATAAGACGATCCAGCCAGCCACTGACCACTATCCCCTAATAAGAACAAGCACCATGCCAACTGCTCAGTCCAGCGTACTCAAGCGTGTCGCCATCCTGGCCATCGAGGGCGTGTTCGCCTCCACCCTGATGCAGGCCAAAGACTTCTTCCATATGGCCAGCCTGCGCCACGGCCGCCAGCTCGGCCTGGGCCTGACGCCCGCGTTCGATATCCACCTGGTCAGCCCCGACGGCCAACCCGCCCGCAGCTTCAGCGACGTGGTACTGCCCGTGGAGGGCGGCCTGGAACCGGCCGACATCATCATCCTGCCGGCCTACTGGGGCGACTTCGACGACCTGCACCAGCGTTATCCGCAAATTCTCACCTGGCTGCGCAAGCAGCACGCCGCCGGCAGCGTGATTTGCGGCGAAGCCATGGGCGTGTTCTGGATTGCCCAGGCCGGCCTGCTGGACGGCAAGGAAGCCACCACCTACTGGCGCTTTTTCCGCGAGTTTGGCGAACGTTTCCCCAAGGTGCTGCTGAACCAGGAAAAGCACCTGTCCGATGCCGATAACCTGTACAGCGCCGGCGGCACCACCTCGGCCTGCGACCTGTACCTGTACCTGATCGAACGCTTCTGCGGCGCCAGCGTGGCCCAGGCCGTGGCGCGCGACATCCTCTATGAAGTGCAGCGCAGTTACACCCCGGGGCGCATCGGCTTCGGCGGGCAGAAGCTGCACCAGGACGTGACCATCCTGCAGATCCAGCAATGGCTGGAAGAAAACTTCGCGGAAAAATTCCGTTTTGAAGACGTGGCCCGCCAACACGGCATGAGCATTCGCAACTTTATGCGGCGTTTTCAGACCGCCACTGGCGACAAACCGCTGCATTACCTGCAACGGTTACGGATCGAAACAGCCAAGGGCCTGCTCAGCGCCACGCGCAAAAGCATCAAGACCATCAGCTACGAAGTGGGCTACGACGACGCCAGCTTCTTCGCCCGGTTGTTCCGTCAGCACACAGAACTGTCGCCTAACCAATACCGGCGCCAGTTCCAGCAAAAGGACAGCCATTCCTAGGATGGGGGTTGGTCGCCCTGCCCTGCGACCTATGATCGGCGTGTGAACCTCTAACAAAAACAGGTACTTGTCATGCGCCCTTTAATTTTTGCCGTGCTTACGCTGTGCAGCCTGGTGGCTGTGGCGGACGAACAATGGAAACCGTTCCCCTACGACCAGAGCGGTTATGACTACTCTGGCGACAAGCTGCGCCAGGCCTGGCCACAGCTGACCCGCGGTTTTGGCAGCGACTACCCGTTCCCGGATGCGGAGTGGGTGATCAAGATGGCCACCACCTATCCCAAGGCACTGGAAATGACCGTGGCCGGCGACACCGGCTTTACCGGTAAACCCGAAGAAGCGGAAATCTACGCGCAGAAGCTGCAAAACGTCTGGCGCCTGATGTTCAAGGGCGACTTTGCCCAGGCCAAGAAAGAAGGCCTGGCGCTTGGCGTCGGCGGCCAGATTCCGGCGATGTTTGCCCAGGTGGTGTACGCCATGTTCCTGGTGCCAAACCAGGAAGAAAAACACCGTTTGCTGGAAGAAGTGATCGACTACACCGACAAGGCCGGCGAGTTGGTGCAGGCCGATACCGTGGCGCAGTTTGGCCGCGTGTATGCCAAGGCACGCCTGGGCGAAGAGCTGTCGGTGCCGGTGGTGCTCAAGCGCGGCTACACCACGCAGATCCCCAAGGAACTGGACGCCCTGCTGGCCAAACAACCGCAGCAGCCTTTTGCCCTGGCGCTCTACGGCGGCTATGAAGCCGGGGTGATCCGCAAGGTCGGCAAGCTGGTGGGCAGCATGACCTACGGCGTCAGCGCGGACAAAATGGAGTCCTACTTTGCCCGCTCTTTCAAACAGTCGGACAACCTGCCGATTGGCCATTACGAATACGCCAATGCACTGGGCTATGTATATGGCGATGACGAAGAGGCAAAGGTGGTGCAGCACCTGAAAGAAGCGGCGGCGCTCAAGCCGATCAATGCCATGGAAGCACTGGAAGTGGCGCACGCCAAAGACCTGCTCAAAGCCCATGAGCAGAAGGTGGCGCAGAACTGACGGTGGCCGCGCTCCGGCCACCGTCATCCTCGCGAAAGCGGGGATCCAGAGTCGCGTGTCGGACACAGGACAACGTCCCATCCAACATTCTGGATTCCCGCCTACGCGGGAATGAAGGTGTAGAGGCGATAATCCCCGCACGTGCAAAAAAGGCTGCCAATCGGCAGCCTTTTTTGTTTACGGCTTATGCGCCCGCGAAAGGAACTCGTGGGACTGCATTTCCAGCAACCGGCTCAAGGTGCGCTGGAACTCGAAGTTCAGGCGCCCACCGGTGTACAGGTCCTTCAACTCTACCGCCGCCGAAATGATCAGCTTGACGTTACGGTCGTAGAACTCATCCACCAGGTTGATAAAGGGCCGGGCCAGATCGTCTTCGTTGACGCCCATCTGCTCGACGTTGGAGATCAGGAT
>JBCECW010000537.1:0-3373 GCA_039207785.1 Pseudomonas sp.
ACTGCCCGACAGCCAGATCGGCAGCGGGCCAGCGCCCGCCACGGTGCGCCTGGCCGCCGACTTTTCCGACACCCTGCTGGCCACACCGCACCAGGGCCCGAGCCTGAGCTTTGCCGCGCAGTTCGATCGCCTGTCGCGCCAGCGTGTGCACAGCGCCGTCAGCATCGCCCTGGCGCAGACGCGGCTGCTGGCCTACCTGCAAGACAGCGGCGCGCTGGATGCCCAGCTGAGTGCCGCCGAACGCCTGGAGCTGGTGAGCCAACGCACGCAAAGCCGTATCGACGAGCAACAGCAACTGGCCAATGGCGAACTCAGTGGTCAGGCCAATGCCACGCAACTGAGCGTGCCGGCCTGGCTGATCTTCGGCATGTTTTTCGTCGTGCTGCCCATGGCCGGCGGTTTTCAGCGCGAGCAGCAAAGCGGCACCCTGCTGCGCCTACGCTGCCTGGGCCTGAGCTTGCGCACCCTGGTGCTAAGCAAAGTGCTGCCCTATATGGCGCTTAACCTGGTGCAGTTCGCCCTGCTGCTGGCGTTGGGTGTGTATGGTTTACCGGCCCTGGGCCTGGAGGCCTTGAGCCTGCCGGGCAACCCGCTGGCCTATGGGCTGCTGGCGCTGTGCATCGCCCTGACCACCAGTTGCCTGGGCCTGCTGCTGGCCGCCCTGGCGCGCAGTGCCGAGCAGGCGCTGCTGTTGGGCGGCGGCATCAATATCCTGCTGGCGGCCATTGGCGGCATCATGGTGCCCAAGAGCGTCATGCCGGCGGCCATGGCGCAGATGGCCGAGGTATCGCCCATGAGCTGGGCGCTGGATGCTTTTCTTACCCTGCTGGTGGGCCATGGCTCCCTGGCCGATATCGCCCCCTACTGCCTGCGCCTGCTGCTGCTTGCCGCCGTGCTGGGTAGCCTGGGGTTGTTTCTGTTCAAGCAACGAGTGCAGCACACGCAATGGACCACACACTATTAGAACAACAGCTCAAGCAGCTACTGATCCGCGAATGTGACAAGGAAGACGATATCGACTGGCAAAGCATCGCCGACGATGAGCCGCTGTTCGGCCCCAAAAGCCGTATCCAGATGGATAGCCTCGATGCCCTGCAAGTGTCCCTGGCGCTGCAACAGCACTATGGCGTGCGCATCGAAGGGGCCAAGGATGGCCGGCGCATCCTCAATACCATTGCCACCATCGCCGCCTTTATCAGGCAGCCGCAGTGACCCCGGTGTACCTGCAACGCGGTGCGCTGGAATGCGCGCTGGGCACCGACCTGGCCGGCGCCAGCCAAGCGCTTGGCGAGGGGCGCAAGGCCGGCGGCCAGACTTTCACCCTGCATGAGTTGCAGCAGCCGCGCACCTATCTGCAAGTGCCGGGTGCCGAGCCTGGCCTGGATGCGCGCCTGGATCGCCTGCTGGGCGAAACCCTTGGCGCCGGCCCTGGCGGCCTGGATGACTGCCTGCTGATCGTCGCCAGCACCAGCCTCGATATCACCGCGCTGGAAACCCTGGCGGCCGCGCAAGGCCAGTTTCTGCCAGGCGACTCCACGCCGCTGGACCTGGTGGCCGAACAACTGCGCCGGCGCTGGGGGTTTGCCGAGGCCTTTACCCTGAATACCGCCTGCACCAGCGCCGCCAACGGCCTGCTGTATGGCGCCCGATTGCTGGCCGCTGGCGACTACCGCCGCGCTGTGGTGCTGGCCTTCGAAACACCCAGCGCCCTGGCCATGCAAGGCTTTGGCGCCCTCGACCTGCTGAGTCCCAGCGGCCACTACCGGCCGTTCCACCCTGAGCGTGACGGCCTGGTACTGGGCGAAACCTACGCCGCCGCGTTGCTCTCGGCGCAGCCTGGCCCGGCGCCGCTGGCGCGCCTGCTCGGCGGCTTTAGTGCCTGCGACACCAGCAGCCTGACCACCACCCGCGAAGACGGCAGCCATATCGACTGGGTAATGCAGCAGGCATTGAAGAGCGCGCAGCGCAGCGCCGCTGACGTCGCCTTGGTGAAGCTGCATGGCACCGCCACCCAGGCCAACGATGTCGCCGAACGCAACGGCATGCTCAGCCTGTACGGCGAGCAGATGCCCGCGCTGTGCGTACTGAAGCCCTGGCTCGGCCATACCCTCGGCGCCTGTGGCCTGAGCGAGACCCTGCTATTGCTGCAAGCCCTGCAACACCAGCAACTGCCGGGCCTGGATTACGCCGCCGAGGCCAGCCTGCCGTTAAGCGCCGTACCCACCAGCGTGGCTGACGACGCCGTCTTGCTGGCCAACTTCTTCGGCTTTGGCGGCAATAACGCCAGCCTGGTATTGCAGTGCGTGGGAGTCGCGTCATGAAGGTGATTGCCGCCAGTGAAATTCGTGGGCTTGCCGCCACCAGCGACAAAGACCTCAAGGCTGCCTTGAGCCAATGGCTAAGCAATCCGCCCCGGCGGATCGACCGCCTGATTTTCCAGGCCCTGCTGGGCGCCGCCGCCTTGAAGCAACAGGTGCGCAGCGACTGCGGCCTGTACCTGGCCTCCCGCCACCCGGCGCGGCCCACCATGATCGCCCTGCTGGAAGCGGTGTGCGTGCAACACAAACAGCCCAAGCCATTCGAGTTTGTAAACAGCGTAAGCAATGCCGCCGGCTTTCATGTGGCGCAGCAATTGGGGCTGGAGGGGCCGAACCTGTTTATCGGCGCCGGGCCCCAGGTGTGGCCGCAGTTACTGAAGCTGGCGCGGCTGGATCTGCTGGCTGGGGTGGTGAGCCAGGCACTGCTGGTGGTGGTGGATGAGCAGGGGGACTTTTGTGTGCAGGGGGTTTTGCGGGAGGGGGATGGTGCGCTGAACGCGGATAGCTTCGCCGAACTGGCGAACGGCTTAGATGTGCAACGACTCGATCTCGGCGCAACAGCTTAAATCGCTGCCCTCTCCCCTAGCCCCTCTCCCGCAAGCGGGCGAGGGGAACTGATCGGCGACTCGGTCTGGCCCCCTCGCCCGCTTGCGGGAGAGGGCTGGGGAGAGGGGCTCTTCGAACACTTATTTACGCTTGGCCCACGCCCCCAATTCCTTCATCACCCCCCGCTCCTGCAAGGCAATCGAGCGCAACGATTCAGCAATCGGGGCAAAATTCGGCGCCTCGGTTTTGCTGCGGCTGGCGCGCACACAGGCCGAGGCAAACTGCCGCCAGTTATCGCCAATGGCGGTGAGCTGCACAGAGGCTTCCTGCAGGCTGGCATCGCCCAACTTCTCCCCCGCTTCCTGCAAAAAGCTGGCGTACATAAAACGAAAGCCGGCGCCGCCGGTGCCGATTTCTTCCTGCATCCGCACGATATGGGTGAGGTACAGGCGGTTGTATTTCACCTGCGCCGGGTCGAGCTGCTCGACCTTGCTGGCCAGGTGCTGGAT
>JBCECW010000538.1:0-3371 GCA_039207785.1 Pseudomonas sp.
ACTGGGCACCACGCCTACCCGCAGCATGGCCCAAGGCCTGGTGCAGCCCGCCCAGAACGGCACCTTTCAAGGCGGCCTGGACCTGACCCACGCCAGCGGCTGGTACCTGGGCCAGTGGTCCCCCAGCATGGGTATCGCCCGTGACAGCCGCCTGGAGCTCGACTCCTACAGCGGCTTCAAGCGCCCCTTCAACAACCGCTTCGGTTACGAAATGGGCCTGATCCGCTACAGCCACCCAGGCTTCAGTGACGAAGACAGCAACGAGTACTACGCCGGCCTGACCTTGCTCGACAGCCGCTTTGGCGCGGCATTTAGCCAAGCGCCTGGGCGCACCGACAGCACGGTGCTGATGGACCTGGCGTTGCAGCCGCCACTGGCCATGAAGCTGTCGATGAAATACGCCAGCCATGTGCTGGACGATGCCGTGAGTTACGACGATGGGCGCGCGGTGCGGTTGTTTAACGACTGGTCGCTGAACCTGTCGCGGCCCTGGGCGGGGATTGATTTGAATCTGTCGTATAGCGGCTCCAGCTTGAGTGGGCCGCAGTGTGTGGCGTATTCGGGGCATAACGGGTATTGCGAGGGGTATTTGATGTTCAAGGCGGAGCGGGTGTTGTTTTAGGGGCTGAGTTTTGCGTGGTATTCGAAATTCTGGATCCCCGCCTGCGCGGCGGTCCGCCGATGCGGGATGACGGTGATGGATGCAAAACCTTTGTCATTCCCGCGAAGGCGGGAATCCAGAATGCATCAGGAGAGCATCGATCCAAGCAACTACTTGCTCCACTCACTACGCGGATCAAACTCCACCTTCTGCGCCAACTTCTCCCAAAGCTTGCGCACCTCATCGCTGGTGGTCTTGGGCATCACCACCTTCAGCTGCGCATACAGATCGCCACGCTCGCCGGCCTTGTTGGCCAGGCCCCGGCCCTTAACCCGCAAACGCTGCCCGCTCTGGCTATTGGCCGGAATGGTCAGGGTGATACGGCCATTGAGCGTCGGTGCTTCAACCTTGGTGCCCAGCGCCGCTTCCCAGGGGGCCAGCGGCACGGTCAGCACCAGGTCGCTGCCTTGCACATCGAACAAGGGGTGCGGCGCAAAGCGGATATTCAGGTACAGATCCCCTGCAGGCCCGCCGTTCACCCCAGGGCCGCCCTGGCCTTTAAGGCGAATGCGTTCACCATCGGCCACACCAATCGGAATTTTCACGTTCAGGCTTTTGCTTTGCCCCGGCTGGCCCATGGCGCCCGGCAACTGGAAGGAGATTTTCTTGGCTTCGCCGGTCAGGGTTTCTTCCAGAAATACCGGCAACTCCATATCCACATCCTGGCCTTTGCGTGAACGGTTGCGCGCCTGTTCGGCACCGCCGTTGCGGCGGAAGATCGACTCGAAGAAATCCGAGTAGTCGCCGCCATAGGCATCGGTGAACGCCCCGGCGCCCGGTTGGCGACCGTAGGGATGTTCGAACGGCCGACCGTGCTGGCCGTATTTGCGCAGGTCGTCGAACTCGGCGCGCTTGTCCGCGTCCTTGAGCACGTCGTACGCCTCGGCCGCCTCTTTAAAGTGCTGCTCGGCGTTTTTTTCCTTGCTGACATCGGGGTGATACTTGCGCGCAAGCTTGCGGTACGCGGCCTTGATGGTCTTGTCGTCCGCACTCGGGTCAACCCCGAGGATCTTGTAGTAGTCCTTGAAATCCATCTGTGTTTCCTAGCGAAGCTGGCTATCTTTGCTACCCCGGCGGTTGTACCCGCTGCTGGCGCTTTGCGCTTTATCCAGCTCGGTCTGACAGGCCACGCACAGGCGCACGCCAGGTATTGCCTGGCGCCTGGCCTCGGGAATGGGGGCGTCGCATTCTTCGCAGTGTTTCAGGCTTTCGCCTTTGGGCAGCTGGCTGCGGGCGCGCGCAATGGCGTCCTCGATGCTGCTGTCGATCTGCTCTTGTACCGCTCCGTCACTTGCCCAACCGCCGGCCATGGTCTGTCTCCCGGTAGATGTTGCGATGGACACAGATATGGGCGCGCGGCCGGCTTTTTACAAGCGCGGGCAAGGGGCGAGTTGTAAACGGCGGGGTTATTCCTTCACTTCCATAAACTCTTTGGCCCAGAGCAGGTAGTCCTCGGGCTGAGTGTATTTATGCGAAAGCTCGGAGGCGCTCAAGTCGTTAGCCACCACCTGGCGCTGTTCACGCAGGCAGTCGTAGGTGGCTTTGATCGCGGCGAAGTAGGCGGCGTGGCCGTCGACCACGATACGTACGCCCAGGCTGGCCAGGCGCGCATCGTCACGCAGCGACGGGTTGCCGTAGGTCACCAGCATGATCGGCACGGTGAGGTGCTCGGCGATACGTTCCAGGTGCTCAAAGTCGCTGATGCCGACCATGCAGATGCCGTCGGCGCCGGCGCTCTGGTAGGCACAGGTGCGGCTGATCACTTCGTCTACCGACAATACGCCGGCATTGGTGCGGGCAATGATTGCCAGCTCAGGGTCGACCCGCGCTTCCAGGGCCGCGCGGATTTTGCCGACGCCCTCTTCCACCGGAATCAGGTCGGTGGATTTACGGCCGAATTGTGCCGGCAGCAGGGTGTCTTCCAGGGTCAGTGCGGCGACGCCGGCACGCTCCAGCTCCTTGACGGTGCGCATCACATTGAGGGCGTTGCCGTAGCCGTGGTCGGCATCGGCAATCACCGGCAAGTTGGCAACGCGGCCAATGCGGGTGGCCTGCTCGACAAACTCGCTCAGGGTAATCAGGGCAAAGTCCGGGGCGGCCAATACCTGCAAGGAGGCTACCGAGCCGCCGAGGATGCCGACTTCAAAGCCCAGGTCGCCGGCAATACGTGCCGACATAGGATCGAACACCGACGCGGTGTGGTAGCAAAATTCGGAGGAGAGCAAGGCACGGAAGGTACCGCGCAACGCATGGTGAGAAGCTCTAGGCATAGTGGTTCCAACAGCTGTTTTTATAGATGGTATCAGTCATTACTTATACCTTAGCAAGACGCATACCCGCTGACAGCTTAACGACGGCTGCCTTTCTAGAGCCTTTCAGCGCCGTAAAAAGGCCTGGAGGCGGCGGATTTACGCCGTTTGCGCGGATGTAGGGGCGGTGTTCCGCCACTACCTGGGCAGCGAAAAAAACCTTCGTTTTCCACCTCCCCGAGGCCGCACCACGGGGCCAGTCTGGTCAAAAAACAACCAAATACATCGCGCACCAAATAAGGGCGAAAAATCTCGTCGCGCACCAAATAAAACCTGACCAATGCCCCAGTTTTTACCCTGCCCCGCCCAGCACGGGCCTTGGCAGCGTTGGCACCGCCCTTGCTCTGCACCGGTTATTGAATCTGCCGGTACACCCTTATGTTGGTCATCCATTCCCGTAT
>JBCECW010000539.1:0-3366 GCA_039207785.1 Pseudomonas sp.
CGGCCCCTCTCCCGCAGGCGGGCGAGGGGTGACTCATGGTCCAAACCCGCACGCGGTCCGCTCCCTCTCCCGCCTGCGGGAGAGGGCTGGGGAGAGGGGCTTGTGATCGTGATCTATCTGCCAAGGTCGCATTGCAATACCCCACCAATCCAGTAGCCTTCCCCCCACTCATAACAAAAAAACACCAGGCCCCGCGATGAGCCACGACCTTAGCCTTTTGCGTAAATTTGTTTCCCCGGAAATCGTCTTCGGTGCCGGTTGCCGCCATCATGTCGCCAACTTCGCCGCCAACTTTGGTGCGCGCAAGGTGCTGGTGGTTTCCGATCCCGGCGTGTTGGCCGCCGGCTGGGTCGCCGATGTCGAGGCCAGCCTGCAAGCGCAGAACATCGCCTATTGCCTGTATACCGAGGTCTCGCCCAATCCGCGTGTGGAAGAGGTGATGCGCGGCGCCGAGGTGTACCGCGAAAACAACTGCAACGTGATCGTCGCCGTCGGCGGCGGCAGCCCGATGGATTGCGCCAAGGGTATCGGCATTGTGGTGGCCCATGGGCGCAGCATCCTGGAGTTCGAGGGGGTGGACACCATTCGTGTGCCCAGCCCGCCGCTGATCCTGATTCCCACCACCGCCGGCACCTCGGCCGACGTGTCGCAGTTTGTGATCATCTCCAACCAGCAGGAGCGGATGAAGTTCTCCATCGTCAGCAAGGCGGTGGTGCCCGATGTGTCGCTGATCGACCCGGAAACCACGGCGAGCATGGACCCGTTTCTCTCCGCCTGTACCGGCATCGACGCTTTGGTGCATGCCATCGAGGCGTTTGTATCCACCGGCCATGGCCCGCTCACCGACCCCCATGCCCTGGAGGCCATGCGCCTGATCAACGGCAACCTGGTGCAGATGATCGCCAACCCGCAGGACATCGCCCTGCGCGAAAAGATCATGCTCGGCAGCATGCAGGCCGGGTTGGCGTTTTCCAATGCCATCCTCGGCGCGGTGCATGCCATGTCCCATAGCCTGGGCGGCTTTCTCGACCTGCCCCACGGGCTGTGCAATGCGGTGCTGGTGGAGCATGTGGTGGCGTTTAACTACAGCTCTGCACCTGAGCGTTTCAAGGTGATTGCCGAGACGCTGGGCATCGACTGCCGGGGGCTGAACCACAACCAGATTCGCCAGCGCCTGGTGGAGCACCTGATTGCCCTCAAGCATGCCGTGGGCTTTCGCGAAACCCTGGGCCTGCACGGTGTAGGCATGGCGGATATTCCGTTTCTGTCGCAGCACGCCATGGGCGACCCGTGCATCCTTACCAACCCGCGCGAGTCGAGTCAGCGCGATGTCGAGGTCGTCTATGGCGAGGCCCTCTGAGGAACAACAGAAGGCCCTGGCCGGCTTGCTCGGCCTGGGCAGCCAGTCGGCGCGCAAAAGCCATTACCCGGAGCTGCTGACCCGCCTCGAAGAACTGCAGATCGCCCACCAGCGCCTGCAGGCCTTGAACGATGAGCTGGAAGCGCGCGTGGCCAGCCGCACCGCGCAATTGGAAACCCTTAACCAGCAACTGCGCGAAGCCCGCGATGTGGCGCAGGCCGCCAATCTGAGCAAGGACAAGTACCTGGCCGCCGCCAGCCATGACCTGTTGCAGCCGTTGAATGCCGCGCGGCTATTGGTTTCTACCTTGCGTGAGCGGCAGTTGCCGGCGGCCGAAAGCCTGTTGGTGGAGCGTACCCACCAGGCCCTTGAGGGCGCCGAAGACCTGCTGACCGACCTGCTGGATATCTCCAAGCTGGACCAGGCGGCGATCAAGCCGGATGTGGATATCTATCGCCTGGACGAAGTGCTGGCGCCGCTGGCCTCGGAGTTCCAGTCGGTGGCGGCTGCTGCCGGGCTGACGCTGCGCTCGCGCATTCCCCACTACGCCATCCATACCGACCTGCGTTTGCTTAGCCGCATCTTGCGCAACTTCCTCAGTAACGCCTGCCGCTATACCAGCCAGGGCGGCGTGCTGCTGGCGGCGCGCCGGCGCGGTGGGCAGTTGTTTCTGGAGGTGTGGGACACGGGGCGGGGGATTGCGGCGGATCAGCTTTCGGCGATTTTCCTCGAGTTCAACCAGCTGGATGTGGGCCGTGCTGCCGACCGTAAAGGCGTGGGCCTGGGCCTGGCGATTGTCGAGCGTATCGCCGCCATCCTCGGCTACCCGGTGCAGGTGCGTTCCCGGCCTGGGCGTGGCTCGGTATTCAGCATCGAGGTGCCGCTGAGCCGCGAGGTGCCGGCGCCGGCGGTGGCGGCCAAGCCCCAGGCAGTGATCGGCAATCCGCTGCCGGGCCGGCGTTTGCTGGTGCTGGATAACGAGGTGAGCATTCTCGACAGCATGGCCGCGCTGCTTGGCCAATGGGGCTGCGAGGTGCTGACCGCCACCGATCAGGAGGCGGCCTTGCAGGTTCTGCAAGGGCAGGCGCCGGAACTGATCCTGGCCGACTTCCACCTTGACCATGGGGTGACCGGGTGTGAGGTGGTGCAGCACCTGCGCGCGCACTTTGGCCATCCTATCCCGGCGGTGATCATTACCGCCGACCGCAGCAACCGCTGCCGCCAGGAACGCCAGGCGTTGGGAGTGCCGTTGTTGAACAAGCCGGTGAAGCCGGGGAAGTTGAGGGCGGTGTTGAGCCAGTTGTTGCGTTAAAGGCAAAACCCTCTCCCCAGCCCTCTCCCGCAAGCGGGCTGGGGGGCCGATCGGTGACGTTCTGGCGGATCGCGATTTGATTCCCCTCGCCCGCTTGCGGGAGAGGGGCTAGGGGAGAGGGCCAGCCTTTACTCGATCGCCTCATACTGCAACCCCACATAATTCTCCGCAATCGTCCTACGCCCGGCCTCTGAGCCCACGAAATAATCCAACTCCGTCTGCTGCATCCGCTGGCTAAACGCATCGGTATCGGGAAACCGGTGCAGCATCGAGGTCATCCACCAGGAAAAGCGCTCGGCTTTCCATACCCGGCGCAGGCAGATCTCGGAGTACTTCGCCAGCAGTTCGGTGCGTCCCTCGCCATACACTTTGAGCAAAATACGGTACAGCGTGCTGACATCGCTGGCCGCCAGGTTCAGGCCCTTGGCGCCGGTTGGTGGCACGATATGGGCGGCATCGCCAAGTAGAAACAGCCGGCCGTATTGCATCGGCTCCACTACAAAGCTGCGTAGTGGCGCGATGCTTTTTTCAATCGACGGGCCGGTCACCAGCTTGGCTGCCACCGCTGCTGGCAGGCGTTGTTTCAGTTCGTCCCAGAAACGTTGGTCCGACCAGTCCTCGACCTTTTCCTCGGCGACCACCTGCACGTAGTAACGGGTGCGAGTGGGGGAGCGCATGCTGCACAGGGCAAAGC
>JBCECW010000540.1:0-216 GCA_039207785.1 Pseudomonas sp.
GCTAACCACATGCCACGCATAAGCCATTCCCTCAGGCGCCGCCGTGCATCCCTAGCCCATCTGCTAGCCGAACCAGTGCGGGCCGAACCATTGCTGGGCCCAGCCCCACACTACCAATTGCATGGCCAGCCAGGCGAATACGCCGGCCAGCAGATCGTCGAGCATAATGCCCACGCCACCGTGAACATGGCGGTCGATCCAGCGGATCGGCCAGGG
>JBCECW010000540.1:226-3353 GCA_039207785.1 Pseudomonas sp.
CATCACAAAGCCTAGCAGCAACCATCCCCAGCCTTCCGGCACCAGCCACAGGGTGATCCACATACCGACCATTTCGTCCCAGACGATGCCTTCATGGTCGTGCACACGCAAATCGTCGGCTACCTTGCCGCACAGCCAGAAGCCGAACAGCATGGTCACGCCCAGCATCAGCCAGTAACCCCAGTCGGGCAGCATCTGCCACAGCGGAATAAAGGGCAGCGCCACCAGTGAGCCCCAGGTGCCCGGCGCCTTGGGCAGGGTGCCGGAACCAAAGCCGAAGGCCAGGAAATGCCAAGGATTGCGCCACACCGACGGCGGTGCGTCAGGAACCGTTTTCTTGCTTGGTGCTGTCACCCGCGCCCCCAAAATGTTGATAACCACGCGCAGTAGGCGCAAGGCTAAGACCGGCCGAATCCAATAAGTGCACCCCTTTTCCTTCCACCACATGACCGATGACCGTCACCGGCCAACCGTTCTGTTGCAGTGGTGCCAGGTGCTGCGCCGGCAGGGTAAAGGCCAAGACATAGTCGTCGCCACCGCTGGTGGCACAGTCCCAGGCCTGCTGCTCGTCCAACCAGGCCGTCACCGCCGGCGACAGAGGCAAACGCGACCGCTCGATGTGCAAGGCCACGCCGGATGCCAGGGCGATATGGCCACAATCGGCCAACAGGCCATCGGAGATATCCAGTGCTGCCGTAGCCTTGCCGCGTAGGGCCTGGCCCAGGGCCAACTGCGGCGCGGGCGACCAGTAGCGGGCCAGCAACGGTTCGGCGATGGCTGGCTCAGCCGTGCGCTCGCCCAGTACCAGGTGCAGTGCCGCCGCAGCATCACCCAATGGCCCACCGACGCAGAGCAGATCGCCCACCTGGGCGCCGGCACGGGTCAATGCCTTGCCTGCCGGCACCTGGCCGAACACGGTAACGGTCAGGCTGAGCGGACCACGGGTGGTATCGCCGCCCACCAGGCGCATGCCACAGGCCTGGGCCATCTGGTTCAGCCCGGCGGCAAAGCATTGCAGCCAGTCGGCGTCGGCAGCGGGCAAGGTCAGGGCCAGGGTAAAACCGATGGGGCTGGCGCCCATGGCCGCGAGGTCGCTGGTGGACACCGCCAAGGCGCGCTGCCCCAGCAGAAAGGCATCACAGGAATGGGGAAAATGCACACCGCTCACGAGCGTGTCGGTGGAAACCGCCAGCTGTTCGCCAGCGGCCAAAGCCAGCAGGGCACAATCGTCGCCAATACCCTGCACCACACCCTCGCCAGGCTGCGCACAGGGCGCAGCGGCGAAGTAGCGGCGGATCAGCTCGAACTCACCCACGACTCCGGTCAACGCTTGTTGGCGTTGACTTCGGCAGCGCGCAGGCGCGGTGCCAACTTGTCCAGCACACCGTTGACGAACTTGTGCCCGTCGGTAGCGCCAAACACTTTGGCCAGCTCGATACCTTCGTTGATCACCACGCGGTACGGCACGTCCACGCGCTTGAGCATTTCGAAGGTGGACAGGCGCAGGATCGCCAGCTCGACCGGGTCGAGCTCTTCCTGGCCACGGTCCAGGCACGGTGCGAAGGCCGCGTCGATTTCGCTGACGTGGTGCGGTACACCGTGCAGGATCTCGCGGAAGTAGGCGCCGTCGACGCTGCTGAAATCGTTGTCGACACGAAACTGCGCTTCGATTTCATTCACCGACTGACCGGCCAGGTGCCACTGATACAACGCCTGCATCGCCAGGCTACGTGCCTGGCGACGGGCCGCGATCTTGCCGGTGGGCGCGTTCGGCCCTTTCTCCGCAGGAGGGTTGAAGGTGTCGTCTTCGTCGTTAATCACTTGGCCTCCAACTGCGCCAGCAGGCTGACCATTTCCAGGGCGGAAAGGGCAGCTTCAGCACCTTTGTTACCGGCCTTGGTGCCGGAACGTTCGATGGCTTGTTCGATGGAATCAACGGTCAGCACGCCGAAGGAAACCGGTACGCCGAATTCCATGGACACCTGGGCCAGGCCCTTGGTGCATTCGCCGGCGACGTATTCGAAGTGCGGGGTACCACCACGAATCACCGCGCCGAGGGCGATGATGGCGGCGTATTCGCTGCGCTGGGCCACTTTCTGGGCAACCAGTGGAATTTCGAAGGCGCCAGGGGCACGGATGATGGTGATGTCGCTTTCGCTCACACCGTGACGCACCAGGGCGTCAATGGCACCGCTCACCAGGCTTTCGACCACGAAGCTGTTGAAGCGGCCAACCACCAGGGCGTAGCGGCCTTTGGGGGCAATGAAAGTACCTTCGATGGTCTGCAGGGTCATGGCGTTCTCGTCTTGAAAGAGCAATTTAGAGTAAAGACCCGACAGCCGTTTATGCGAGCCATCGGGAAGCAAACTTGAAACGTAGCGAGCGAAGGTCAGGCAAGGCAAAAACAGCTGAGCAAGCGGAGTTGGCTGTAGCCAATGAGCATTGCGAAGGTGTTTTTAACGCCGCATGACCGAGCGCAGTAGTTTCCCGGAGTCATTCAGAAGGCAGGTATTCTACAACCTCGAGGTCAAAGCCGGATATCGCGTTGAACTTCATTGGCGAACTCAGCAGACGCATCTTGCGCACGCCCAGGTCGCGCAGAATCTGCGAACCGGCACCGACGGTGCTGTAGGTATTGGTCGCGACCGCCTTCGGGTCACCGCTGGGTTTCTGCTGCAGGTGCGCGAGCAGATCCTGGCCAGAAAGCTGATGGCCCAGCAACAGCACCACGCCGCTACCCGCCTCGGCCACCTTGGCCATCGCCTCGCGCAGGCTCCAGCGACCCGGCTGCTTGACCATCAACAAGTCGCGCAGCGGCTCCATGTTATGCACGCGCACCAGCGTCGGCTCTTCGGCGCAAATGGTGCCCAGGGTCAGGGCCATATGGATATCGCCCTCCACCGAATCACGGTAGGTCACCAGGTTGAAGTGGCCGACTTCGGTGTCCAGCGGCTGCTCGGCAATACGCTCGACGGTGTGTTCGTGCATCAGGCGGTAGTGAATCAGGTCGGCGATGGTGCCGATCTTGATGCCGTGTTCTTCGGCAAACACTTCCAGCTCTGGGCGACGGCTCATGGTGCCGTCGTCGTTCATGATCTCGCAGATCACGCCGCTCGGCTCGAAGCCG
>JBCECW010000541.1:0-3346 GCA_039207785.1 Pseudomonas sp.
GGCGAAGCCGCCGCCAAGCTGATGGCCTGCGAGAACACCCTTGAGATCATCATCAATGCCCAGCGCGCCGGCTTTAGCCTGGAGGAAATCCGCCGTTTTCTCCCGGATAACAACCAAGCCGGCTGGAACCACGATGAAATTCTTACCAGCCTGCAACGCAAAGTCGCCGAGATCGACGTGATGCAAGAGCGCCTGGCGCAGAACAAGGCACGGCTGCTGGAGATTATCGGCAATATCGAAAACAGGCCCGAAGGCATGGGCTGCGACGGCAACGCCGAGCGGGTGTTGGCGCAGATGCGGGAGGGGCGGTGTGGTGAAGCAGAGGAGCCAGCGAATAAGCAAAACCACTGACATTGCCCATACAGCGACAATGGTTTAGATTCAAAAATTGATGACCAAGTGCATCAATATTGATGAGGAAAATGAAATGCGCACCACCGTAACCATTGATGACGCGCTCTATGAAAAAGCGCTGGAAATGGCCGATCCCGGCATGGATAAGGCAGATATTTTCCGCGAAGCATTCACGACCTTCGTTCGCGTTCAGGCGGGCAAGCGTTTAGCCGCCCTCGGAGGCGTGGCACCAGATATGCAAGCGATACCTCGTCGGGATGGGGAGCCTGGTTAGCCATGGGAGGAGTATTGGTCGATACATCGATATGGGTAGACCACTTCCGCAAAGGTAATGACGGGCTAATCAAACTGATCAGCCTCGACCTTGTGGTGACGCACCCTATGGTTGTTGCAGAAATCGCCTGCGGAACACCGCCAGCTCCGAGAAGCAGTACATTGCTTTATATCTCGCTGCTAAAGCCGTGTAACCAGGCCAGCCTGAACGAAGTAATGGCATTCATCGAAAACGAAAAGCTCTACGGACTTGGCTGTGGATTGGTAGATCTCACGCTGCTTGCATCGACACTAATCACGCCAGGCACGCAGCTATGGACACTGGATAAACGCTTGGCCGATCTCGCTGAACGATTTGGCGTAGCACACCGTACCTCTATCCACTGACACCCCGCTCCCAGCAGTTTGATCGACCCCCTCTACCCCACCCGCGCCAACGTCAGCGGGTCAGCATGCCCCTCGAAAAACACCTCCAGCACCTGAGCAAAAATATTCGGCTCGTGGGCCAGCGTGGCGAACAAGGTCATGCTCGAACACAGTTTCGTGTCGTCCGGTGTACCGAAAATCTCGTTGGCGCTGCGTTGGCTCCAGGCCAGCAGGGCCGTGGTGCAGGCGTGCAGCCGGGGACCCAGGATCGGGTGGCTGACATAGGCATTGGCTTCGTCCAGCCCGGCAATACCGTAGTGCTGGGCGTTGGCGCTATGGCCCAGGCCGTGCAGCTGGGGAAAGATAAACCACATCCAGTGGCTCTGTTTGCGCCCCGCCTGTAATTCGGCCAGGGCCTGATCGTAGGTGGCGGCTTGTGCGTCGACAAAGCGTTGCAAGTTGTGGATATCGGCCATTGGCGGCAGCTCCCAGTGTGTTGGTCTGGGAGCTTTGACAGGCCATGTGCCAGTACGTGCAGAGTTTGTGTGTGCCGCTGGCCGCAACAGCCAGGGCACGGGGTTACCACATCAGATCATCCGGGATCTTGTACGCCGCATACGGATCGTTGGCGTCGTCTTCTTCGGTCTGCACGTTGAGTTGCACGATGCGCTGCGGGTCGCGTTCCTGGATCTTCAGCGCCGCCTCGCGCGGGATGATCTCGTAGCTACCGGCGTGCTGCACGATGGCCAGCGAGCCGCTGCTGAGCTTGTTGCGCATCAGGGCGTTGACGGAAATGCGCTTGACCTTCTTGTCGTCAACGAAGTTGTAGTAGTCCTCGGTGGTCAGCTTGGGCAGGCGGCTTTGCTCGATCAGTTGTTTGATCTGCGCGGCTTCGGCTTTTTTCTGCGCCTTTTCCTGCTGCTGGCGATTGAGCTCCTGGTCGCGGGCGAGCTTCTCGGCCTTGGCTTCCTGGGCAATGCGCTGCTGGGTGTCGTCCACCTCAACCTGGCCTTTGTGCTCCAGGCGTTTCTGTTTCTGTTTTTCCTTGCTGACCTGCTTGGCCTGCTTCTCGTTGACCAGGCCGGCTTTCAGCAACTGGTCACGCAATGACATGCTCATTCGTCGACGACTCTCTCAAAGGCACGGGTAAAAAACGGGTTCATTCTTCCACAAGCCAAGGGTTAAAACCTACCCGCAGCTGCCGTTTTCACAGGCGGCGGCCTTGCGTTCCTCACCTTTGGCCTGGGCCCAGATGCTGTCCAGCTCTTCCAGGCTACAGGCCTGGATATCGCGACCCTGTTCGCGCAGCGCCTGCTCGATAAAACGGAAACGCCGCTCGAACTTGGCATTGGCCGCGCGCAGGGCGGTTTCCGGGTCGGCCTTCAGGTGTCTTGCCAGGTTGACCACCACAAACAGCAGGTCGCCAATTTCCTCGGCCATGGCCTCGGTGTCGTTGGCGCTCATGGCCTCCAGCACTTCATCCAGTTCTTCACGCACCTTATCCACCACCGGCAACGCCTCAGGCCAGTCGAAGCCGACCTGGGCGGCGCGCTTTTGCAACTTGGCGGCACGCGACAACGACGGCAGCGTGGCGGGCACATCGTCCAGCAGCGATAGCTGTTCGGGGACTGCCGCTTTCTCGGCACGTTCCTCGGCTTTGATTTCTTCCCAGCGCTGCTTTACCGCCGCTTCGCTAAGGCGGGCCATATCCGGCGCGCCGTACAGGTCGCCGTCGGGAAACACATGGGGATGGCGACGCACCAGCTTGCGGGTGATGGCATCCACCACGGTGGCAAATTCGAAGCGCCCTTCTTCCTTGGCCAGCTGGCTGTAATACACCACCTGGAACAGCAGGTCACCCAGCTCGCCCGGCAACTGCTCGAAGTCAGCGCGCTCGATGGCATCGGCCACCTCGTAGGCTTCTTCGATAGTGTGCGGCACGATGGTCGCGTAGTTCTGCTGCAGGTCCCACGGGCAGCCGTACTGCGGGTCGCGCAGGCGGGCCATCAGGTGCAGCAGGTCGTTTAATTGGTACATACGGGAACCCCGATAGATGGCCTGAGCGTAGCGAGCGAAGGGCTGGCGAGGCGAAGGGCTGCTGAAAAAGCGGAGTTGGCTTATGCCAATGAGCATTTTTCAGCAGCCCTTCAACGACGCCAGACCGAGCGCAGTAGCTCAGGAGGTTCGGTGGCGGCGGACTTCGATGATGTTCGGCAGTTGGGAAATGCGACCGAGCAAACGGCCCAACGCATCCAACCCCGGAATCTCGATGGTCAACGACATGGCGGCGGTATTGTCTTCCTTGTTGGACCGGGTGTTCACCGCCAGCACGTTGATCTTCTCGTTGAGCAGC
>JBCECW010000542.1:0-2074 GCA_039207785.1 Pseudomonas sp.
CCGGAGAGTTCATGACACTCTGGACCATGGGACTGAACCAGTCGGTGCAAGGCACTTTCAATACAAACGCTATCTGCAATCTGCATCTTGCGACCGGAAAGATCAGCCGTCCGGGAAGCGGGCCTTTCTCGCTGACAGGCCAGCCCAATGCGATGGGCGGCCGGGAAATGGGCTATATGGGCCCGGGGCTGCCGGGCCAGCGTTCGGCGCTGGTGGCCGAAGACCGCGCCTTTATCGAACAGCTCTGGCAGCTGGATAGCGGCAGCCTGCGCGCAGAGGCTGGCGATGGCACCGTGGCACTCTTCGAATCCCTCGCCGCAGGCGAAATAAAAGCCTGTTGGATTATCTGCACCAACCCGGTGGCCAGCGCACCCAATCGGCAAAACGTAATTGCGGCGCTGCAACAGGCCGAGCTGGTGATTACCCAGGACGCTTACCTGGACACCGAAACCAACCGCTACGCCGATATCCTGTTGCCCGGCGCGCTATGGGCCGAGGCCGACGGGGTGATGATCAACTCCGAGCGCAACCTGACCCTGATGCAGCAAGCCGTACTGCCGCCCGGCGACACCCTGCCCGACTGGCAGATCATCGCCCGCGTCGCCTGCGCCATGGGCTATGAGGAGGCGTTCAGCTACAGCAGCGCCGAACAGGTATTCGAAGAAATAAAAGACGCCGCCAACCCCAACACCGGCTATGACCTGCGTGGTGCCAGCTATGGCCGTCTGCAGCAACAGCCGCTGCAATGGCCGTGCGCCAGTGCCGAGCAAAGCGCGCGCAACCCAATTCGGTATCGCCAGGCAACTGCCCTGCGGTTCGCCACCGCCAGCGGCAAGGCGCAGTTCTTTGCCCGGCCTTATTTGCCACCAGCCGAGCTGCCGGATGATGACTTTCCCCTGGTGCTCAATACCGGCCGTGTGCAGCACCAATGGCACACCCTGACCAAGACCGGCAAGGTGCCCACCCTTAACAAACTCAACCCCGGGCCCTTTGTCGAAATCCACCCCAGCGATGCCGAGCGCCTGGGTATTGGTGAACGCGCCAAGGTGGAAATTCGCTCACGCCGTGGGCGTGCCGAACTGCCCGCGGTGATTACCGAGCGGGTGCGCCCCGGCAACTGCTTTGCGCCGTTTCACTGGAACGATGTATTTGGCGAAAACCTCGCCATCAATGCCGTGACCATCGACGCCATCGACCCGATTTCCCTGCAACCGGCGTTCAAGTACTGCGCCGTCGCCCTGCAGGCGCTGGCCCCCGCCAACGCCATGCCGCCGCCCTCTTCCTCCCAGGAATCCGCCCCGATGCCTATCGAAGCGTTCGCTCGCCAACTCAATCTCGACACCCCGGCGCCCCTGGCCCTGAATGCCGAAGAGCAGCTGTATCTGCAGGGTTATCTGCTTGGCCTGCGTAATGGCGAAGCCCATGGCGGCGTGCCGGTATTGCCGGCTAGCGCGCCGGTGTCGGCAGGCAAACGGCTGCTGATCGATGGCATGCTGGCCGGGCTGTTTTCCCGCACTGCGCCAATGGCGTTGGTTTCCTCCGCGACCGTGCAAGAAACAACGCCCGAATGGCTGGTGCTCTGGGCCTCGCAAACCGGCAATAGTGAAACCCTGGCTAGCACCTGCGCCGAGCGCCTGGGCGGTGCCGGCCAGCGCGCGCGTCTGCAAGCCATGGACGACGCCACCCTGGAGGACCTGCGCCGCGCTGCTGGCGTGCTGCTGGTCACCAGCACCTTTGGCGACGGCGACCCACCGGATAACGCCAGCGGTTTCTGGAGCAGCCTACAAAGCGCCGAGGCCCAGGCCTTGGCCAATAGCCGCTTTAGCGTGCTGGCCCTGGGCGATTCCAGCTACCAGCAATTCTGCGGTTTTGGCCGCAAGCTCGACGAACGCCTGGCCGAGCTCGGCGCCGAGCGCCTGCAACCAAGGCTGGACTGCGAGCCGGACTACCAGGCCCCGGCGGAAAAATGGCTAAGCGAGCTATGCAGCCGCCTGGGCCAAGCCCATGCGCCTGCGGCACCCAGCCTGCTGCGGCCGACGCCAGTGGAAAGCAGCACCTATAACCGCGCCAATCC
>JBCECW010000542.1:2084-3345 GCA_039207785.1 Pseudomonas sp.
CCCGCCTGGTGCATAACCAGGTGCTTAACCGCACTGGCGCACACAAGGAAACCCGCCACCTGGCCTTCGACCTGGCTGGCTACGACTTTCCCTACCAGGCCGGCGATGCCCTGGGCGTATGGCCCAGCAACGACCCACAGCTGGTCAGCGAACTGCTGACCACCCTGCGCCTGGATGGCGACAGCCCGGTGGAGTTGGACGGCAAAGCCAGCATGCCCCTGCGCGAAGCCCTTACCGAGCACCTGGAAATCGCCCGGATCAGCCCCGACCTGCTGCGCCGCGTCGCCGGCCATAACGGCAGCCCGTTTCTCGAAGAACTGCTGCACGACGGCAACCAGGCCGCCCTGCAAGACTGGCTATGGGGCCGCCAGGTGCCCACCCTGCTGCGCGAATTCCCCATCGCCCTCGACGCCAGCCAGCTGGCGCGGCTGCTCAAGCCACTGCAACCACGGCTGTACTCCATCAGCTCCAGCCACAAGGTCACCGCCAACGAAGTGCACCTGACGGTGGCCGTGGTGCGCTACCAACACCAAGGCCAGGCACGTGGCGGCGTGTGCTCCACCTTTCTTGCCGACCGTGCTGCCGATAGCGGCGTGCGTATCTTCCTGCAACGCTCCACCCACTTCCGCCCGCCACAAGAGACCAGCACACCACTGATCATGATCGGCCCGGGCACCGGCATCGCGCCATTTCGCGCCTTTCTGCAAGAACGCGCCGCCAGTGGCGGCGGCAAAAACTGGCTGTTCTTTGGCGAGCAACGCGCCCTGACCGACTTCTACTACCACGACGAACTGCGCGCCTGGCAACGCAGCGGCCTGCTTACCCGGCTGGACACCGCTTTCTCCCGCGACCAGGCCGAAAAGATCTATGTGCAGCACCGTATGCTCGAAGAAGGTGCTGCCCTCTGGCAGTGGCTGGAGCAAGGCGCCTATGTGTGCGTATGTGGCGATGCCGGGCGGATGGCCAAGGATGTGGATGCGGCGCTGAAAAAGATCGTGCAGGTGCACGGCAAGATGACTGCCGGGGCGGCG
Source organism: Pseudomonas sp. (assembly GCA_039207785.1). Taxonomy (GTDB): domain Bacteria; phylum Pseudomonadota; class Gammaproteobacteria; order Pseudomonadales; family Pseudomonadaceae; genus Aquipseudomonas. Next base: position 3,116 of record JBCECW010000542.1, read on the forward strand.
AGTTTGTACGTGAGTGGCATGAGCAAGGATCGGCGGTATTTGCGGGACGTGTACTAAGGCTGGCGTAGCGACCGCAGGTGCGGTTTTGCTGTAGTCATCCTGAGGGGCGAGGCGCTCTCGCCCCCTTCTGTTTTAACGCGATACGCGATATGGGCCGGGCATGTGCAAGGCATGCCGGCGAGGTTTAATTTCGTGTTAGTTCTGGGTTAATCAACCCCATTTAATTCGGC
>JBCECW010000543.1:0-2456 GCA_039207785.1 Pseudomonas sp.
GGATCGTGCCTCACGAGCGCCAGCAGCAGAACCTCGCCGACTTCCCCAACCTGCAACGCTGGTTCAACGCCATCAAGGCGCGCCCGGCCACCGAACGGGCCTACGCGATTGCTGAACGCATCAACCCGCAACCGAAAAAATAACCCCTGCCGCACGCCCGTCCTCGCTTGCGCGGCGGCGGGCGCGTCACTAACGTAGCGCCTGCCGTTTCTTATTCGTTTTTTGCAACGTTGCAGGAGCTTTACACCATGGCGTCGCCAGCCTTTCAGGGATTCTTCACCCGCGCCGCAGCCGCCGCTGCCCTGGTTGGCGCCGTGAGCCTCAGCGGTTGTCAGAGCTGGCTCAACAGCAGCTATGGCGACAGCGTGCCGCCTACCACCGGCATCCAGCCGATCAAGGGCCTGGCGCAAAGCGTGTCCATCCGCCGCAATGCCCTGGGCATGCCGCTGATTGAAACCACCACCTTCCACGATGCGTTGTTTGCCCTGGGCTATGTGCACGCCGGCGACCGCCTGAGCCAGATGGTGGGCATGCGCTTGATGGCCCAAGGGCGCCTCTCGGAACTGGTTGGCCCCGGCGCGCTGGAAATCGACCGGTTTATGCGCGCGGTGAACCTCAAGCAAAGCGCCGAGGTGCTGTACAAGAACGCCTCGCCACGGATGAAGAAGTTCTTCGAGGTCTATGCCCGCGGCGTAAACGCCTACCTGTACCGCTACCAGGACAAGCTGCCGATGGACCTGGCTGAGTCCGGGGTCAAGCCGGCCTACTGGAAGCCGGAAGATTCGGTGCTGATTTTCTGTCTGATGAATTTTGGCCTGGCGGTAAACCTGCAAGAAGAAATCGCCTCCCTGGCGCTGGCGCAAAAAGTCGGCAGCGACAAGCTGGCCTGGCTGACGCCGACCTACCCCGACGAGCCATTGCCATTCGAGGAAGCGGACAAACTCAAAGGCCTGGCATTGAGCGGGCAGATCCAGGGCCTGAGCGCCCTGGGCAAGGTCAGCGAACAGATTGCCGGCCTGGATATGCTCGGTGTGGCCGCGTCCAATAACTGGGCCATTGCCCCGCAACGCAGCCGCAGCGGCAAAAGCCTGCTGGCCAACGACACCCACCTGCCGCTGTCCATGCCCTCGGCATGGAACTACGTACAGATCCGCTCGCCGAAACTCCAGGCCGCTGGCGTGTCCATCGCCGGGGTACCGGCCGTGGTCGCCGGCTTTAACGGCAAGCTGGCCTGGGGCATGACCATGGTCATGGGCGACAACCAGGACCTGTTCCTGGAAAAGATCAAACGCCAGGGCAGCCAGGTGTTGTATGAGGCCGATGGCAAGTGGGTGGCCGCGCGGGTGCGCCAGGAAACCTTCTTTATCAAAGGCCAGCGCCCGGTGCGCGAGCCGATCTACGAAACCCGCCATGGCCCGCTGCTGAACAGCGTGCTGGGCGAGCGCAAACATATGCTGCAACCGCTGCAGATCAGCAGCGGCTACGGCCTGGCGCTGCAGACCGTCGCCCTGGATGGCGACAAGACCCTGGACGCGTTCTTTAACCTGTCCCGCGCACAGTCGGTAGACCAGGCGTTCGAAGCCGCCCGCGATATCCGCGCCATCCCGTTGAACCTGGTATTTGCCGATGCCCAGCATATTGGCTGGCAAGTGACCGGCCGCTACCCCAACCGCAAGGCTGGCGTGGGCCTGCTGCCCTCCCCTGGCTGGAACGGCCAGTACGATTGGGACGGCTACGCCGACCCGATGCTGCACCCCTATGACCAGGACCCCATGCAAGGCTGGCTGGGCACCGCCAACCAGCGCACAGTGCCGCGCGGCTATGGCATGCAGCTGTCCAACTCCTGGTACTACCCCGAGCGTGGCGAGCGTATTGCGCAACTGGCCGGTGCCGGCAAGCACGATGCGAAAAGCATGATCGCCATGCAGTACGACCAGACCTCGCCGTTCGTGGCCAAGCTGCAAGCCATGTTCGAAGCGCCGGGCATGGCCCAGCCGCTGAAAAAAGCCATCGACGCCCTGCCCGCGGCCGACCGCGCCAAGGCGCGTGAAGCCTATAGCCGGCTGATGGCCTTTGACGGCAACCTGCGCGCCACCTCGGCAGACGCCGCGCTGTACGAAGCCTTCCTGCAGGAAAGCATGCGCCAGACCTTCCTCGATGAACTGGGCCCGGAAACCAGCCCAGCCTGGAAGGCCCTGGTCGATAGCACCGACCTGTCGTACTCCGCCCCGGCCGACCACCTGCTGGGCCGTGACGACAGCCCGTTCTGGGACGACGTAAAAACCCCGCAGAAAGAAGACAAGCCGGCCATCCTCGCCCGCAGCCTGGTGGCCGCCGTAAGCTTCTGCGAAAGCAAACTGGGCGCCGACCGCAATGCCTGGCAGTGGGGCAAGTTGCACAGCTATATGTTCGCCACCGACACCACGCAGATGGCCAAGTACATGAGCAGCGGCGAA
>JBCECW010000543.1:2466-3324 GCA_039207785.1 Pseudomonas sp.
CGGCGAAGCCACCAGCATCAATGCCATCAAGGGTTATCTGGACCGTGGCCCGTATGCGGCCGGCGGCGACCACACCACGCTGAACACCTCGGCCTATCACTGGGGCAAGGACTTCGACACCTGGCTGGTACCGGCCATGCGTATCGTGGTGGACTTCGGCCAGCCGGAACCAATGCAAGGTCTTAACAGCACCGGGCAGTCCGGCAACCCGGCCAGCCCCCACTACGCCGACGGTATCGACGCCTGGTTGAAGGGCCAGTACATGACCTTCCCGTTCCAGTCGCAGAACCTGGACAAGGTCTACGGCACCAAGCGCCTGCTGCTGACGCCGGGGAAATAATGACCGTTCGTCGAGGACGGCTGAACTATTGTTACAGCCCGTCACTCAGAGACAGTGGACTTACTCCATAGATCTTTTAGGGCACCCTCGGGTGCCCTTTCTTTTGTCTGCAAAAAAGCGATGGGGTTGAACTAATGCCGGCAAGGCCGTTCAGACCTTATGCATCGTTTGATTCTCCGGGCGCCACCTAGGCGCCTATTTTTTTGCCCAAAAAAAATCGCGGCCAAGGCCGCGATTTCTTATTGGTTTGGATGCAGGCGATTCAAGCCCGGCGGGATGCCGCTGCTGTCGGTGTCTTTCCACGGCCCATTGGCGTAGGTGGCCCAGCTCCAGCCGTTATTCCAGCGGTAGTAGGTGCGCTCGCGGTAGTACAGGTTCGGCACCTGATCGAGCACATACACGCCCAACTGGGTGTCCCAGTAGCTGCTTACACCTGGCGGTGGGGCAAAGTGCGGGTGGGCCTTCATCCGCGTGCTGGCCGGGGCCTGGGTCGGCAGCGGCGCGCTTTTCGGTTGCTG
>JBCECW010000544.1:0-3311 GCA_039207785.1 Pseudomonas sp.
GTTGATAATGCTGGCGCCGGCATTCAGGTGCGGCAGCACGGCCTTGGTCAGCTGGAACATGGCAAAGAGATTGGTGCGAAAGGTCTGTTCCCACTGCGCTTGGCTGATGTCTTCGAGGTTGTCTTGCGGGTGCTGTTCGCCGGCGTTATTGACCAGCACATCCAGACGCTGCCATTCGCCCAGGCAGTTCTCGACCACGCCCCGGCAAAAATCCTGGTCGGCGGCGTCACCGGCAAACAGCAGGCAGCCACGGCCCAGCGCATGGATCTGGTCGCGGGTGCTGGCGGCATCTTCGTGTTCGTCGAGGTAGACGATGGCCACATTGGCGCCCTCGCGGGCAAAGTGCAGGGCCACCGCGCGACCAATGCCGCTGTCGCCCCCGGTAACGATGGCCACCAGGCCCTCCAGCTTGCCGGCGGCCAGGTAGTACTCGCTGATGCTTTGGGGCAAGGGCTGCATCTGGGCTTCGTCGCCCGGTTGCTGGGTCTGGTGTTGTGGCGGCAGGGTTTGCTCTTGGCTCATAGGCTCTCCAGAAAACGCTCAGGCAGCACCTCAGGTCGGCTTGGCGCCGAGTTTTTTCCATTGCGCGGCGGTGAGGCGCTGACGGTTGTGGTAGTCGTGCCAGGGGTCTTGCGCAAGGTTATCGAGGCGTTCGCGCAGGGTGTCGACGGTCCATTGCGCGGCGCTCCTCAGCTCATTCAACTCGTCGCGGCGGATCGGCACCGACACCGGCAGGCCGGGCCGCGCCCGTACCGAATAGGCACACGCCGTACTGGCGCCGCGCTGGTTGCGCAGGTAGTCGACAAAGATTTTGCCGACGCGGTTCTGCGGCCCCATCTTGTCGGTAAAGCGCTCGGGGATCTGCTGGGTCATAAAACTCGCCAAGGCCTTGGCAAAGCCTTTTACCGTGGCCCAACCGGCGCTTCTGCTCAGCGGCACGACAATATGCATACCCTTGCCGCCACTGGTTTTCAGCCAGGCCTGCAGCCCCAGCTCATCCAGTACCGCCAGGGTCAGGTTGGTGGCCTCCAGCATGCTGCGCCAGGGCAAGGCCGGGTCCGGGTCGAGGTCGAGAATCAGGCGGTCGGGTTTTTCCACCGTGGCGCTGGCCGCACCCCAGGTGTGCAGTTCAATACAGCCCATCTGCACCGCGCCGATCAGGGCCGGCAGGCTGTCGATCTGCATCAGTTGGGCGTGGTCGGGGTCCACGCGTTTGTCCAGGTGGGTGATATGGGGAATGGCCAGGTGCTGGGCATGCTTCTGGAAAAACTGCTGGCCTTCCACGCCGTCCGGCGCACGTAGCAGCGACACGGGCCGGCCTTGCAGGTGCGGCAGAATCCAGGTGCTGATGGCGTGGTAGAACTGCGCCAATTCGATTTTCTGCGTGCCGCTCTGCGCGTCGATGACCCGTTCAGGGTGGCTGACGGACACCTTGTCGAGCGTCTGCCGGCCATTACTGGCTGGCGCTTTTTTCGCCTTTGGCGTGGCGGGTGGCGCCGCCTGCTCACGATTGATCTGCCGGGCCGCCTTGTCGGTGCGCTCGGCAATAAACGCTGCCTGACGTATCACCCCCTCGCGGGTCCACTCGGTGAACTCCACTTCAGCTACCAGCTTGGGTTTCAACCACTGCACACCCCGGGCCTGGGCCGCGCCGAGTGGCTTGGCCAAGGGCGTATCGGCGCGGTGCAAGGCCTTCATCTGGTTATGCAGCTGTTGCAGGCGCTGCTGGTCAAAGCCGGTGCCGACGCGCCCGGCATAACGCAACTTGCCGTCCTCATACACGCCCAGCAGCAACGCACCAAACGCACTGCGGCTGCCCTTGGGCTCGGTATAACCGATCACCACAAACTCCTGGCGCAAGCGGCACTTGAGCTTGATCCAGTCATCGCTACGACGTGACACATAGGGGCTGCCCGCGCGTTTGCCGATCACGCCTTCAAGGCGCATGGAACAGGCGCTTTCGACGATATCGTGGTGGCTGGCGCTAAAGTCCTTGGAAAAACGCAAGGGCCCGCGTTTTTGCTTGAGCACGTCATGCAACGCATCGCGCCGCTCCTTTAACGGCTCCTGACGCAAGTCCTGGCCGTTGAGATACGGCGCGTCGAACAGGTAGTAGAGAATCGGCTGGGTCTGCTCGGCATCGAAGGCATTTTGCAGCGCCTGGAAATCCGGCAGGCCGTCGTCATTCAGCACCACCACTTCGCCGTCGAGCCAGGAGTCGCCGAGTTTTAACGAGCGCAAGGCCTCCACCTGCTTGGGCAGGCGCGCCGTCCAGTCATGGCCATTGCGGGTAAACAAACGCACCTCGCCGCCCTGGATACGCGCCAGCATGCGGTAGCCATCGAACTTGATTTCATACACCCACTCCCCCGCCGGCGGCTGGCTGACCAGGGTGGCCAGCTGCGGTTTGAACGCGGCCGGGATCTCGCCATGGGGATGGTTGGCGGCCTTGGTCTTGGCGGCCTTGGTGGCGCCCACCTGGCTACCGCTCAACACGCTTTTGGGCAGCGCATCGACCACGCTGTATTCGCTGGCCGGCCGCGCTACGTCGTCACGCTCCTTGATCAGCAGCCACTGTTCCTTGTCGCCACTGCCCTTGAGCCGGGTACGCACCAGGGCCCACTCGCCGCTGAGCTTTTCGCCGATCAGGGTGAACTTGAGCTTGCCGGCTTTATAGGTGGCTTGCGCATCGCCATGGGGTTGCCATACACCCTGGTCCCAGACAATCACCTCGCCCGCGCCATACTGCCCCTTGGGAATGCGGCCCTCGAAGCTGGCGTAGCCCAGCGGGTGGTCTTCCACATGCACGGCGAGCCGCTTGTCCTTGGGGTCCAGGCTCGGGCCTTTGGGGATGGCCCAGCTTTTCAGGGTGCCACCCAGCTCCAGGCGAAAGTCATAGTGCAGATGGCTGGCGTCGTGCTTCTGGATCACAAAACGCAACGCGCCCGGCTTTTTACGCGGCTTGCGCGCGGTGTCTTCCTGGGGCTCGGCGGTGATGCTGAAGTTGCGTTTGCGGTTGTACTCGCTCATGGCCAAGCCCTCGGCGCCTTAACTCGCCTTGCTGGTTTTGCTGGTTTTTTTGTTCGCCGATTTACTCGCCGTTGCTTTGCTTGCAGCGGCTGGTTTGCCTGGCGTGGCTTTGCTTTTTTTGCTGGCCGCCGGTTTGCCGCCCAGGCTGCGTTTCAGCAATTCGGTCAGGTCGATCACATCGGCGCTGCGCCGCTCACCCTCGCCCTGTACCTGCTCCACCGCTTCGATCTTGCCTTGGCGGGCCTTGTGCTCCACCAGCTGCATGATCTTCTCGGTAAAGC
>JBCECW010000545.1:0-3308 GCA_039207785.1 Pseudomonas sp.
CTGTATGGCCATTTCCGCAAGCCGGATATGCGCGGTCTTAACACCCTGAATATGGAATTACTGGTGCCGCTGCTGATCTTCGCCGTATTGGCCGACAGCAAGGCGGCCTTGCAGGACTACGCCAGCCTGGCGCTGGCCGGCACGGTAATCGTGCTGGGTTCCGGGTTATTGCTGTGGCCACTGGCGCGTTTGCTCAAGCTCGATCTGCGCACGTTCTTGCCGCCGATGATGTTTAACAACACCGGCAATATGGGTCTGCCGCTGATGGTCCTGGCGTTTGGTGACAAGGCGCTACCGGCCGCCGTGGTGCTGTTTATCGTGGAGATGCTGCTGCACTTTACCGTCGGCCTGCGCATGCTCGACCCGGCCACGCCGCTGTGGCGCTTGTGGCGCATACCAGTGGTGCTGGCCACCATCGCTGGGTTAGCGCTGAACCTTACCGGTGTGCATCTGCCGCACTGGTTCCTCGAGTCGGCCAATATGCTTGGCACCACGTGCGTGCCGTTGATGCTGTTTGCCCTCGGCGTGCGCATGCTGGATGTGGATTTCAGTGCCTGGAAAATCGGCCTGCTGGGCGCCGTGGCGTGCCCGGCCAGTGGCCTGATCCTGGCCTGGCCGATGATCCAGCTGTTCGATCTGCAGGGCCTGCAACTGGCCTGCCTGTGGGTATTCGCCGCGCTGCCGCCGGCGGTGCTCAACTATATGCTCGCCGAGCAATACCAGCGCGCGCCGCATACCGTGGCGTCGCTGGTGCTGATCGGTAACCTGGGCAGCGCGGCGGTGATGCCGGTGGTGCTGGGGCTGCTGTTTTCCGCCGGGTATGGCGTACCGGTGGCCGGTTGAGCAGTTACAGCGACGTCGCCTTGAACGTATCGCAGCCGGCCACCTTGCCGCTCTCATAACCGGTCTTGAACCAGCGCACCCGCTGCTGCGAGGTGCCATGGGTAAACGAGTCCGGCACTACCTGTCCGCGCGCCTGTTTTTGCAGGCGGTCATCACCGATGGCGTTGGCGGCGTTCAAGGCTTCTTCCAGATCGCCAGGCTCCAGCCAGTTCAGACGCTGCTGGGCGTGATAGGCCCACACACCCGCCAGGCAATCGGCCTGCAATTCCTGGCGCACCAGCAAGCCATTGGCGCCTTCCATCTTCGCGCCCGCCTGGCGGGCATTGTTTACCTTGGTGGAAATGCCCAGCAGGGTTTGCACGTGGTGCCCCACTTCATGGGCAATCACATAGGCCTGGGCAAAATCCCCGGCGGCGGAAAAGCGCTGGGCCATTTCCTTGAAGAAATCCAGGTCCAGGTACACCTGGCGATCACCCGGGCAATAGAACGGGCCGGTGGCCGATGAGGCAAAGCCGCAGGCTGAATTCACCCCACCGCGAAACAGCACGAGCTTGGGGTCCTGATACTGCTTGCCAGCCTGTTGGAAAATCGCCCGCCAGGTGTCTTCGGTATCGCCCAGCACGGCGCGCACAAATTCGGCCTGTTCATCGTTGGCCGCCGGCGCATGGCCTTGCTGCTGGGTGGGCGCGGTAGAAATACCGGCCTGGTTGGCCAACTGGCCGAGGATCTGCATCGGGTCCTGGCCGGTGATCAGGCCGAACACCACGATAATCGCCACGGCCCCTAGGCTCAGGCCGCGACCACCGCCGATGCGCAAACCGCCGCCACCACCGCCGCTGTCGCGGGCATCTACCACGTTGTCGCTGCGTCGGCCTTTCTTCCAGAGCATGGGGTGTTTCTCCTTGGCGATGGGCGCGGCGTGCACGGCTGGGAGCCGCACACGCCAGGCCCAGGGTAGTGCATTCAGTGAGCCGGGTACTTGTCCAGCACCTCCCGGCTGCCATCGGCATGAACACCGATCACTTCATAGGCATCGTGGGCGTCGCCTTGTTCCATGCCGGGTGAACCCAACGGCATGCCTGGCACGGCCACACCCACCAGATCGCTGCGTTCGCGCAGCTTGAGAATATCGGCGGCCGGCACATGGCCTTCAACATATTTGCCGTCGATCACAGCGGTGTGGCAACCGCCGAGGTTACTGGGCACGCCGAGGCGGGTTTTTACCGCGCTCATATTGGCTTCCACGTGGTCGTTCACCTTGAAGCCGTTGCTCTGCAAATTGTTGATCCAGGCTTTGCAGCAGCCGCAATTGGCGTCGCGGTACACATCAATGGCAATGGGCTCGGCGGCCTGCAGGGCGCCGGTAAACAGCAGGGGTAGAAGGGCGATGGAACGCATGAGCTTATCTCCGGATAAAAATGTCAGCGAGCTTAGGCTCTGGTGACTACTAGCCGAAGCAGGCAGTTATTAATGGATATGTCTGGCTGCCGGGTCCTTGGTAGCAAAAGCAGGGTGGCCGGTGCGCAGATAGCGTAGACCGCGTGCACCAAATAGGAGAGCGAAGCGGCCAAATGGTAGGGAACTGGGCACGCCAGGTGCGCGCTAGACGCCCAAGCCCAGGAAAACCGTGGCCAATATGATGGCACCGTGCTTGCACGGCCCTGCGCCTAACAGGGAGAACACAACTATGTTGCTAATGCGCACCAAGGCCCGTCGCGCCGAAGACGACGGCGCCCTGAGCCTGCTGGTGGACCACCTTGACCTGACCAGTCAGCTGTCCGACCTGCAGCCCATCAACACCCGCCTCAATGGCTTTACCCGTGCCCTGCACCAGCGCCTGGGCGAGGCCCTGGCGGCCTCTGTGGATATCGCCGCCCATGCGCCCGAACTGGCGCGCATCGCCAGCGCCACCGAGGCCAGCGGGCAACGTTTGGCGCAAGCCTCCGAGCTGATCGCCAGTGCCAGCGAAGAAGTCAGCACCACCCTCGACAGCGAGCTGGTGCCGGGCGCGGCCCAGGTGGCGCAGCTGGCTGCCGAAGTCTCCGGCACCTTGCGCCGTTGCCAGCAGACCGGTGATGAAGTGCTGCGCCAGGTGGATGCCATCGACGCCAGCGAAACCCAGCTGGAAGGGGTAATTGGCCAACTGGTGGGCCAGCTTGAAGAAGTCAGCCAGGTGCTGGGCGTGATCGCCAGCATCTCCCAGCAGACCAACCTGCTGGCGCTGAACGCCGCCATCGAAGCGGCGCGCGCCGGCGAGCAGGGCCGCGGTTTCGCGGTGGTGGCCGACGAAGTGCGCAAGCTGGCGGAACGCACCACTTCTGCCACGCAGGAAATCTACGAGAAGATCGCAGCCGTCCAGCACGACACTGCGCAGGCGGTGGTCGGCATGGATGAAGCGCATGGCAAGGTGGAGGAGGGCGTGCGCAGTACGCAGGCCGTCACCGAGTCGCTGCGCAGCATCGAGT
>JBCECW010000546.1:0-3307 GCA_039207785.1 Pseudomonas sp.
CGTCAGCAGGGTGTGCTCCAGGCTGCCGGTAAAGAAGTTGGCCTGCACCTGGTTATCCATGGTGAACAGATGACCGTCGCCTTTGCGCTGCTCGTTATAGCGCGAGAAGTCATCACCGGCGGCGCCGAAGATCGCCAGCTCCGAGCTGGCCTGGCGGTAATCGCTGTAGCGCACGTTCTGCCGCAGGGTCCAGACCTCGTCGAGGTGACGCTCGAATACATAGCCCAACGAGGTTTTTTCGTTGGTCATAAAGTCGTAGGCGGTTTCGCCGACGTAGGTGTCCGGGTCCAGGCTGCCACGGGGGTCGTGAAACACCGTGCCGGTGGCCGGCAGCGGGTTGGCAAAGTTGCCGGTCTGTTTCTGGTATTCACCCAGCACGGTGAACTCGGTGTCGGCATCCGGGCGGAAGCTGATGGCCGGGGCCACATAATGGCGACGGTTGGTGATGTGATCGACCTGGGCATCGGCCTCGCGGAACAGCGCGGTCAGGCGATAGCTCCACACGCCCTCTTCGTCCAAGGCACCACCAACATCAAATGCGCCCTGGCGGTACTCGTTATTGCCGGCTTGCAGTTGCACTTCATGCAGCGGCTCGGTGGTTGGCCGCTTGCTCACCAGGTTGATCTGGCCACCGGGATCGGAAGCGCCGTACAACACCGAACTGGCACCACGCAGCACTTCGATACGCTCCAGCCCATAGGGCTCCGGCGCATCCCAGCCGAGGAAGTTGGGCAGGAAGGTGCGCGTGCCGTCGCGCAGCATGCGCCCGGTGCCCTGCTGGAAACCGCGGATGGTCAGCTGGTCGGTGACAAACTGCGGGCCGGCCAGCTCGGTGTTGACGCCCGGCGTATAGCGCAAGGCCTGGGCCACGGTTTTCGGTTGCTGCGCTTGCAGTTGTTCGCGGGTAACCACCGATACCGAGTACGGCGTTTCAATCAGCGGTGTATCGGTTTTGCTGCCCACCGCACCGCGCTTGGCCACATAACCATCGTCCGGGCTTACAGCACTGTAGGCCTGGCCGCTGATGGTGGAGCTGGGCAAGGTGGCGGAACCGGCATCGTCCTCGGTCAGCAAGGTGACGCGGTCGGCGGTGATGCGGTAGGTAATGGCGGTGCCGGCCAGCAGCCGACGCAGGGCTTCTTCGGGCTCCATCTGCCCGGCCACCGGGCGCGACTGCAAGCCGGCCACGGCGGCCTGGCTATAGACGATCTGGATACCGGCCTGCTCACCGAGGCTGGCCAACGCCGAGGCCAAGGGTTGCGCGGCGATATTGACCTGCACCGGCGCTGCCTGGCTGGGCATGGCCGCCAGCAACGACAGGCTCAATGCGGAAATGGCGAAATAACGCGGCAAACGGCGCGCGGCGCTCGCCTTGTGGATGGTGTTCATAACGCTCCTGGTCCCTGATGGTCTGGCTGGCATGACGGCCATTCGCCTGACAACGCACTGCAGACGCCAGAGGGGGTTCAGCTCGTTTGGCTGCTTTCCCCGACACGGCGCTTCAGCACACGAAAGTGGCCTTGTTCCTGACTGACGGATGAGCGTGGATTTTGTTCAGCGAGTTGTTGCGCGCGGGGTTTTACGAGCGTGCCGGACGGCTCGTCAGCAGGCGGCCATCGGCACTGCGGTGCAGTTGCACCGGCAAGATCTGCGGCAAGGCGAGCACCAGTTGTTCGAGCTCGGCGGTTTTATAGCTGCCGCCAATACGGAGCTCGCCAGCGCCATCATCGCCAAGGCTCAGGGGTACATCGAGGTAGCGGTTGATCAGCGGCAAGGCGTCACGCAGGGCGATATCGTCCAGCACCAGCTTGCCGCTGCGCCAGGCCGATTCCTGCTGCGGGTTGACGCGGTTGAGCTGCAGCATTCGCCCAGGCGCGAATACCGCTTGCATACCGAGGGTCAGTTCGGCGGCCTGGCTGCTTTCATCGCTGAGCGGCGAGACCAGCACCGTGCCCTGGCTAACCGTTACGGTGGTACGCAACGGCGCGGTCCAGACATTGAACTGGGTGCCGGTTACGCGGATATCGCCGTTGTCGGCGCGAATAATGAACGGCCGGCTGGCGTCATGAAATACCGAGAAAAACGCCTCGCCATCGCTCAGGCGCACATGGCGCTGATGGCGGTATTCCAGGTACCAGAGGGTGGAGCGGCGGTTGAGGTCGACCTGGCTCTGGTCGGGCAGCACCAGTTGCCGTGCTGTGGGTTGCGCCGCGTAATAACGCACGCTGCCGGGCAACACCCCGCCGGCCCAGCCGGCGGCCCAGCAGCCCGCCACGGCCAGTACCACCACTGCCGCGCGAGCCCATGCGCGCGTCGCCGAACGCCGTGCCGGTTGCGGTCGTGGCGCAGGCAGCTCAGTGCTCACCTGCCAGATCTTGCAGGCCTTGGCGTATTCGGCGGCGTGGCTGGGGTCTGCGTCGTACCAGCGTTGGAAAGCCTCGCGCTCGGCGGCCGACACATCGTCATCGTGCAGGCGCACACACCAATCAATGGCGGTGGTCTTCAACGAATGGGAGGCTGTTGGCTGTTCGGGCATGGGGTCGTCAGCGGTCAATGGCTAAAAGGCTGGGCGGGCAATATGCATCAGCCTGTAGTTATTGCAAATAATTCTTGAACAGCATAGATTCGCGGGCATTCTTTGCAGTCAGATCAGGTGCCTCATGCACACGCCAGGAGCAGCCGGAGGCGGGTCATTTCTCGACGTGTTCTTCGCCCAGCGCGACCGCCTGATCCGGCTGGCCACCCGTATTACCGGGTGCCGCAGCCAAGCGGAGGACATTGTACATGACGCTTTTCTGAAGCTGGACACACCCCAACCCACGCCCGGTATTCGCTCCCAAGCCTCCTACCTGAACCGGGTTGTGCGCAACCTGTCGATTGACCACTACCGCCGCCAGGTGCTGGAAGACCGCCTGCTGCAGCAGGAACAATCCAGCGACGAAGCCTTTACCAACGCCAGCGCCACCCCGGAAGAACTGGTGGCCGACCGGCAGATTCTGCAGCGCATCGCCGAGGCCATGCAGACCATGCCCGAGCGCACCCGCCAGGTGTTTGAAATGCACCGTATCCACGGCATGAAACAACGGGAAATTGCCCAGGCCCTGGGTATTTCCGCCGCGCTGGTCAACAGCCTGCTGCGCGATGCCCTGCTGCGCTGCCGCGACGCCCTGTAGCCTTCTGCCTCAGGACTGCGCCACGTGCGGCACCACCTCGTTTTCAATGGCCTCACCGCTGCTGGCCAGGGTGGTGACCCGCTCGAACTCGGTCTGCAAATTCATCCAGAACTGTGCGGTGGTATCGAAGTAGC
>JBCECW010000547.1:0-3293 GCA_039207785.1 Pseudomonas sp.
GTATAAGGGCTGGCACCGCCATTGGGCAGACAAGGAAAACGTTAAACATTCACGCCGACGCGAGGTTTTCTCAGCATTTGTCACAAAGTGTTCATCGCGCCGTCATCGGCAGTGACTAGTTTGCTACTAACCCTCAACCGGATGCGTGTTATGCCAGCACTCGCTTCATCGTCTGCCGATTTCACTGCGGTTCTCTTTGGCCTATCCGGTTGCCTGGTCGACTTCGGCGCCCGCACCCTGCCCGTGACCCTGCAACGCCTGTATCCGGAAGCGGCCAACCAGCCCTGCCCGCCTTTGTCGCCCCATGCCGCGCTCTGCGCCGCCCTCGGTCGCGAACCCCACAGCAGCGATATCAGTGCCCTGCAACAGGCCCTGCAGGCCTGCGCCAACGAGCACGCCCAGGCCACGCCGGGCGCCCTGCATGTGCTGGAAACCCTGCAACAGCAAGGCGTGCCCTGCGCCTGGCTGGATGAACTGCCCGCCGATGCCAGCAACCAGCTGGCCGCCGCCCTGCCCGCCTGGCTGACCGGCACCGACACCAGCGCCGCCCGCCCCTGGCCGGCCCCGGATGCCTGCTGGCAGTCGCTGTCGGCGTTGCAAGTGAACAATCTCGAAGGCTGTGTATTGATCAGCGGCGAGCCGCGCCTGTTGCAGGCCGGGTTGAATGCCGGGCTCTGGACAGTCGGCCTGGCCGCTTGCGGGCCGCTCTGTGGCCAGGCGCCGGCCGACTGGCAGGCACTGCCCGCCCCTGAGCGCGATCATTTGCGCGTGCAGGCCACCCTGAGCCTGTACCGCCTCGGCGTGCATTCGGTAATCGACCAGTTGGCCGACCTGGGCCCCAGCCTGGCCGACCTGGCGCAACGCCGACACAAAGGCGAAAAACCGTAAGGTGTTACATCTTGCCCGGTGCACGGTCGGGCAAAACACCCCGCCATGGCTTACCCTCAGAACACCGACAGCCGAACCTTTGGCGCGCGCCCAGGGTCAATGCTGTTGCCTATCACAGAGGGAGAAACACCATGCCTGCCCGCGAATTGCAGCACCAACTGGACTTACTGCGCGAGCAACTGCAAAGCCAGCCTCCGGTGTCCGCCGAGCAACGCGAAGAACTTGCCGCCCTGGCGCAACAGATCGAACTGCAACTGCAACGCGAAGCCAGCGCCCCGGATACCAACCTGGTGGATGGGGTCAACCTCGCCGTCGAACGCTTTGAAGTGGACCATCCGACCATTGCCGGCACCTTGCGCAATATTGTGCAAAGCCTGGTAAGCATGGGGATCTAAAACCCCGCCAATAAAAAAGCCCCGCATGTGCGGGGCTTTTTTGTACGCGTTCTTCCATAGGAGCCAGCTTGCTGGCGAACCCCTGGAAAAGATGGGGTTGCAGGAGTTCGCCAGCAAGCTGGCTCCTACACACGCGGCGGGCTGCGTTATTGGCGCACCAGCCGGCGATTGTCGGGGGTGATTGGCGCCAGGCTGCGGTACGGGTTGATATCCAGGCCGCCGCGGCGCACATAGCGGGCGTACACCGTCAGGCTTTCGGGCTTGAGCAGGCGCTGCAGGTCGAGAAAGATGCGCTCCACGCATTGCTCGTGGAAATCGGCGTGCTGGCGAAAGCTCACCAGGTAGGCCAGCAGGCTGGCCGCATCCAGCGCCGGGCCTTTATAGCTGACCACCACGGTGCCCCAGTCCGGCTGGCCGGTGACCGGGCAGTTGGATTTCAGCAGGTGGCTATACAGGCTTTCTTCCACCACGCGACTGCTGTCGCAGCGCAGCAGCTCGGGCTGCGGTTTTTCGTAGTTGCTGATGGCCACGTCCAGCTCGTCGATGCAGCGGCCCGGCAAGGCGCTGACGCCTTCGGCCTGCACCTCGTCCAGCGTGCGCACCCGCACGCCAACCGGCTTGCCTGCGGCGGCGCTCAGGTCTTTTTCCAGCACCGCCTGCAACTCCGCCGCGGTGGCGAACATGCTCTGGTTCAGCGAGTTGAGGTACAGCTTGAAGGACTTGGACTCGATGATATTGGGCGAGTCAGCCGGAATGGCGAATTCACCAATGGCCACCACCGGCTTGCCCGAGGGCAGCAACCAGGACAGCTCGAAGCAATTCCAGAAATCCACGCCCTGGTACGGCAGTGTGTCGGCGCTCAGCCCCAGCTCGGCCCATTTGGGCGCACGTGGAATTGGGAACAGCAGCGATGGCGTATAGGTAGCGATGTACTCGCTGGCCTTGCCCAGGGGGGAATGTTCGACGGTGGAATGCATGGCGGCGACCTGAATAAAAAACGCGGCAAGTGTATACAACTTGCCGCGCTTTTTCAGCCGAACACCGTCGGCGCAGGCCTTACTGGCGCATACCGCGGCCGCTGACCAGCAGCCGCACACTGGCGATATACAGCACCGTGGTGGCCGCGAGCATAAAGGCAATGGCAATGCTGATCCGGATATCCGACACGCCCAGGATGCCGTAACGGAAGGCGTTAACCATATGCAGCACCGGGTTGGCCAGCGATACGGTCTGCCAGAACGGCGGCAGCAGGTTGATGGAGTAGAACACCCCGCCCAGGTAGGTCAGCGGCGTCAGCACAAAGGTCGGGATGATGGAGATGTCATCGAAATTGCGCGCGTACACCGCGTTGATAAAGCCGCACAGCGAGAAGATCGTCGCCGTCAGCAGCACCACCAGCACGGTAATGCCCAGGTGGTGCACCTGCAGCTTGGTAAAGAACAGCGAGAGGATGGTAACGATCACCCCCACCGCCAAGCCGCGCAGCACGCCGCCCACCACATAGCCGATCAGGATGGTGTGCGGCGACACCGGCGCCACCATAAGTTCTTCCACCGAACGCTGGAACTTGCTGCCGAAGAAGCTCGACACCACGTTGCCGTAGGCGTTGGTAATCACCGACATCATGATCAAGCCCGGCACGATGTACTGCATATAGGTAAAGCCACCCATATCGCCAATCTGCCGGCCAATCAAATTGCCGAAGATCACAAAGTACAAAACCATGGTGATCGCTGGCGGCAGCAAGGTTTGCGGCCAGATCCGCGTAAAGCGGCGCACTTCGCGGTAAACGATGGTGTTCAGCGCCACCCAGTTGGCCTGCAGTTCGCTGTTCAGATACTCCGACTTCATACCGCCACCTTCGCCAGGTTTTTTTCCACCAGGGAGACAAACAGCTCCTCCAGGCGATTGGTTTTGTTGCGCATGCTCAGCACCTGAATGTTCTGCTCGCCCAACAGGCGGAACAGTTCGCTGATGCCCAGGCTTTTTTCCACCTGCACCGCCAGGGTG
>JBCECW010000548.1:0-2616 GCA_039207785.1 Pseudomonas sp.
ATCACCAGCCAGCTCAGCGCGCTGCGCGAAGGTAAACCGGTCAGTTTCGAGCTTGAGTTGCCGGCCCCCGAGGGCGGCTTGCGCTACGGCGTGGTCACCCTGATTGCGCGCCAGCAGCTGCAACAGGCCAATGATTTCCTGATGCTGCTGACCGATGTCAGCGCCCGCAAGTTGGCAGAAATCGCCAAGATCGACTTTCTCCATCGCCACGATGCCCTCACCCACCTGCCCAACCACCTCTACCTGCAGGAGCAAACCAAGGCCCTGGTCGAGGCCCACCCAGGCTATGGCCATATCGGCATGCTGGTACTGGATATCGATCATTTCAAAACCATCAACGACAGCCTCGGCCATGCTACCGGCGATCGCCTGTTGCAGCAGATGGCGTTGCGCCTGAAAGGCCTGTGCCGACCAGGCGATACCCTCAGTCGCCAGGGCGGCGACGAGTTTGTGATTCTGGTCAAGGACGCCGCCAGCCTGGAGGCCTTGGGCAATTTTGCCGAGCAGGTGCTGCATGCGGTCAGCGAACCATTCTGGCTGGGCGATCAGCGCCATGACCTGCATGTGAGCATTGGCATCAGCGTGTTTCCCCTGGACAGCGCCGACGTGGAGCTGCTGTTTCGCCATGCTGAAACGGCGATGTACCAGGCCAAGCAGGATGGTCGCCATCGCTGGCGGTTCTTCAGTATCGACACCGAAAACAGTTTGCGCGCCCGCCATCAGCTGGAACGGGAACTGCGCGAGGCCGTGCAAAACCAGGCGTTCGACCTGCACTACCAGGCCAAGATCCATACCCGCCTGCAACGTGCCGTGGGAGTCGAAGCCCTGGTTCGCTGGCCGAGCGCCTCGGGGGAGACTGTTTCGCCGGCGGACTTTATCCCGCTGGCCGAGGAAACGGGGCTGATCCTGCCCCTGGGCCAATGGGTGCTGGAGACGGCATGCCGCGATGGGCGTGCCTGGCAGGACCAGGGCCTGGATATCTGCGTCAGCGTCAATATCTCCTTTGTGCAGTTTCGCGAGCCGGATTTTCTCCAGATGGTCATCGACGCCCTGCAACGCAGCGGTTTGCGCCACGACCTGCTGGAGGTGGAAATCACCGAGGGCATCCTGGTGCAGGATGTCGACCAGGCGCTGGACACCCTCAACGCCTTGCAACAGCTGGGCGTGCGCATTGCCATCGACGATTTCGGCACCGGCTATTCGAGCCTGGCCTACCTCAAGCGTTTCCCCATCAACGTGCTGAAGATCGACCAGAGTTTTGTCCGTGACATGCTGCGGGAAAAAACCGACCTGGCCATTGTCGAGGCCATCATCAATATCGCCCATGCCTTGCAGCTGGAATTGGTGGCCGAGGGCGTGGAGGTCGAGGAACAAGCCGCGCTGTTGCAGGACAAAGGCTGCACGGTGATACAGGGCTATCTGTACAGCCGCCCTGCCCCTTTTGCCCAAATCAGCGCCTTGTTGCAGCACGGCCTGCCGCAGAGCGTTGAGTCCGAGTCGCCGGCATGAGCCCCTGGATAACCGTTACCTTCGTGTTCGGTGCCGCCATCAGCGCTGCCGCCGCCTGGGATACCCAGTACAGCAACGAACGCATGACCACCAAGGCCCTGGCCATGGAGCTGCAGGAAACCGCCGATGCCGTGGTGCAGCGCATCGAGTTGTACCAGTTTGGCTTGCGCGGTTTGCGCGGAGCGATCCAGGCGGTGGAGGTTCAGGGCATGACCCTGGAGGCCTTTCAACGCTATAGCGCTACCCGCGATATTCCCCGTGAGTTTCCCGGCGCCCGTGGCTTTGGCTATATCGCCCGGGTGGCGCCTGAGCAGCAGGCCGCGTTCGTTGAGGCTGAGCGGCGCCAGGGGCGCCCCGATTTCACCGTGCACCAGTTCGAGCCCTATGCCGGCGAGCATTTTCTGGTGCGCTATATCTCGCCGGCGGCCAGTAACCAATCGGCCATCGGCCTGGATATCGCTTCCGATCCGGTGCGTCGCCAGGCCGCACTGGAAGCCATGCGCAGCGGCACCGTGCAGCTGACGCGGCCCATCGTGTTTTTCCAGAGTAGCGGCGAAAACCAGAATGCCTTTCTGATCCTGCTGCCGGTGTATCGCGATGCCGCAACCCCAGCAACGCTGGCCGAGCGTGAAACGTCCACCATTGGCTGGAGCTATGCCGCCCTGCAGATCGATGAAGTACTGGAAAACCTCGGTGTCTACCACGTCGGCCTGAACCTCAAGCTCAGCGACATTACCGACGCCCAGAGCCCCGCGTTGTTTTACGACAATGGTGATGCCCTCGCCAACGAAACAGCGGTGGCCAGCCAGGAGGTGGAACGCGAAGTGTTCGGGCGCCATTGGCGTTTGCAGATGCAGGCCCACCCGGCCTTTGTTGCCAGCCTTAACCAGACCTCGCCCCGCCTAGTGCTGGTATTGGGGCTGTTGATCAGCGGCATGATCGCCGCCCTGCTGGGCATGCTCGACAATATGCGCCGCCGGCGCATCGAGCTGTTCACCGACCAGGCGCGGATGGCGGCCATCGTGGAAAGCTCCTTTGACGGCATTGTCGGCAAAGACCTCGATGGCGTGATCAGAAGCTGGAACAAAGGCGCGGAACTGATCTTTG